>JAASSM010000170.1 GCA_021767885.1 bacterium
GCCGAAGGCCAGGAGCCGCCAGCCGCTGCCCACCGGCACCAGGGCCGGCTGCACCGGGCCCTCGAGGCGGCCGTTCCAGACGGTGCCGTCGGGACCGAAGCCGGCGGCGGTGACCGGCTGCAGCCGCCAGCCGCCCGCGTGCATGAACAGCACGCTGCTGCCGGCCGGCCCGGCGAGCACGCGCAGGGGCGCCACGAGCTGGTCGCTACCCAGGTCGGTCACCGGCAAGGGGCCGTCGATCACCTGGGCATCGCGGTCCAGGAGCCAGGCGTCGCCCGCCTGGTCGACCACGCAGATCAGCGGCGCCGCACCGGTGACGGGCACGGGCTGGGGACCGGTCTGCAGCCCCTCCTCCAGCGTGGCGCTCGCCACGCCGGCGAGCGCGTCCGCACGCGCCTCGAGGAACCAGAGCTCACCGTCCCGGCCGCCGACGGCCAGTAGCTCGGCGCCCTCGTGGGCCACCAGCGCCGGCACCCCCGCGAGGGCCGATCCGATCCGGACCGCGGCGCCCGGCGGCAGGTTCACGCCGCCGTCGTAGGCCGCGGCGCCATCGTCGCTCCAGGCGAAGATGGTGGTGGGGTCGTCGCCCGACGGCCGGTCGGCCGCCAGGACCACCCGACCGGGCGCATCGGCCAGGGCGAGGCTGATCACCGTGGCCGGATCCAGGGTCCGCGGCGCCGGCTGCTCCTCGGTCCCCGACGGTGGCAGCACCGCCGGCCAGCCCGCAGCCAGGGGCTCCAGGGAGGCCTGCAGGGAGAGCACCGCGCCATGGGCCTGGCCGTCGTCGGCGATGTCCCGGACGTGCAGGCCGGTGAAGGATCGGTCGAAGGCACGGCTGGTGGGCCGGCCCGCGCCCTCGGGCAGGATCTCCAGGTAGCCCGCCTCGTTCCAGGGCGAGAACGGGTCGCGGTCGCTGCCGTACCAGCCCAGCACGTACGCGTCCAGGACGCCGATGTCCTGGATGCCGTCGGCCTCGAGGAGCTTCAGGCCGTCGCCGAACTCATTGATGGTGTTGAGCGCCAGCCCGTTCTCGATGCGGTCCATGTCCGCGTGCCACACGAGCATGCCGCCCTCGGGCAGGAAGTAGTCGTAGTATCCGGTGTTGATGCCCTCGACGCCACGGCGGTCGCCGGCGAGGTAGAGCACCACGCCGGTGTTCAGCTCGGTGTCGGTCTTGAAGTAGAGGCCGCCGTAGTTGGTCTCCGGGTCGTAGGGATCGTAGGGCGTGTCCTCCACGCCCCGGGGGACCCAGCGGTTCTCCAGCAGGAAGAACTCGCGGGACGACATCCCCCCCAGCAGCACCTGCGGCTGCTCCAGGTCGAAGGCGTTGCCGGCCACCTGGTTGTGCAGCGAGTAGCGGTCGCGCGGGACACCCACCGCCGGCAGCTTGGCCGTCTCGCCCTCGCCGCCGGTGACGTGCTCGGTCTGCACCCAGCCGAGGAACCACTTGCACCAGGCCGACAGCGAGGGCGGCAGGATGCCGGTGACGGCCTCGCCCACCAGCTCGCCCGTCTCCTCGTCCACGTAGCCCAGGGTGGCCGCCAGGTTGGTGCCGGAGTCCATGAGGTCCCAGACGCCACAGCTGGTCAGGCCGGTGGTGGCGTCGTAGACGTCGGGCAGTCCCAGGGCGTGGCCGAACTCGTGGTACAGGGCCGCGGCGATGGAGCCCTTGAACCCATCCTGGGTGGTGGTCTCGGGGATCACCGAGCACTCGGAGAGCTGGCCGCCGGAGATGGCCTGCGGCTCGCCCAGGGTGACGAAGAAGGTGGGGATGTCGTTGGGCGAATCCTGGTTGATGTCGCTCTGCCAGTCGCTGCCGGCGTGGGCGAAGATGATGTAGGTCAGATCGTTGTCGTCGTCGTAGTCCGACAGGTCCGCCGACCCGTCGGCCTGGGTGCCGGCGTCCGTGGCGGTGATCATGTCGCGGACCAGGGACTCCAGCCCCTCCAGGGTCCAGAACTGGCCGGCGCCCGGGCCGTAGTCCGCCACGTCGGAGAGCTTGTAGCTGTCGCGGTCGCCCTCCGGCAGCACCCGCGACTCGATGTGCAGGCGCCCGCCGGACTGGAACTGGTAGTACTCCGCCAGGCCTCGCAGGTGCGACTGGAAGAACGCCTTGTCGTGGGGCTCGGGATCGATCTGGAGCGGCTCGTCGGGCGGGAACCGGGGCTCGAAGAAGAAGTCGCCGTCCGAAGCCATGGTCACGAGGTCCGGCTCACGGTTGGTCTCGAAGGAGATGCGCACGAGCAGGATGCGCAGGGTGTCCACGCCAGCCCAGGAGGTCTTGCCGTGAGGGTCGGCCACGCGGGCAGGCCCCAGGCCCCGCTCGCTCAACCAGGCCGCACCGCGCCGGGAGAGATGCTGCTCGCCCAGGAGGTCGTGGACCTGGTGCCAGCGCTGGTGGGCGATGCGCTGGCGGCGAAGCTCGGCGTCGAGCTTCTGCGCCCCCTCCGGGCCGCGAGCCAGCTCCGACCAGCTCAGCTTCTGCACCGGCAGGCGCCCCGGATGCTGGCCGCGCTCGGCCGCGGCGGCCGCGAGGGCCAGCCCGAGCACCAGGACCGCGAGGAATGCCACCACCCGCTGCGACCCTGGGCGCTGCGGGACCGGATGCCAATGACGACGGGGCACGGGAACTCCTTCCACCGCCCCCCGGCGCACGGCCGGGGGGCGCGGGGCAGGTCATGGCGCAGGGGCGGCAGGGGTCCGCCCCGGGCGCGCCGGCGTGGCGCGCCCGTCCGGCTACCAGCGGTAGCCGAGGGAGAAGCGGCTGACGCGGTCCAGGCCCTCGGCCTGCGGCACCGAGGCGAAGTCGAACTTGATGGCCTGGCCGAGCCACTTCTTCAGGTCCACGCCGAAGCCGAAGGTGTAGTCGGTGATGTCGCCGTAGTCGGCGCTCTTGTAGCCGGCGCGCAGGAAGAGGGAGCGGTCGTAGTTCCACTCCGCGCCCACGCCCCACTCCTCCTGGTCGGTCTCGAAGCCGAAGACGTAGTCGTCGTCCTGCCACTTGTAGAGGGGCAGCTGGAAGTCGCCCACGAGCAGGACGCCCATGTACTCGCTCTGGAACAGGCCGTAGGCGGCGCCCACGGTGAACTTGCGCGGCATGGGATCGGCCTGATCGGCGTCCACGTGCTTGATGTCGGGCCCGATGTTCGCCACCGCGGCAGCCAGGTTCAGGCGCGCCGCGGGCACCTTCCAGAGCACGCCCACGTCGAAGCCGAAGCTGTCGCCCGAGCCGCCCGAGCGGTCCTGCAGGACGGAGTCCTCGGCCAGCTTGTCGCGGAAGTACTTCACGCCGAAGCCCAGACCCACGTTGGGCGTGAGCTTCAGGGCGTAGTTGGCCTGCAGCACGTACTCGTAGCTGGAGAAGGTGCCGGTCTGGTTGCCCTGCTCGTCGGTGGCGATCTGCTCGCCCATGTCCAGGTAGGTGACGCTGGCGGCGAAGGCGCCGTTGGTCCCCATCTCGCTGGCGTAGCCGCCCCAGGTCAGCGCGATGTCGTCGGCCAGGCCCTCGGCCAGGGCCGAGTACATCAGCTGCAGGTCATGGGGATCGGGGCGGTCGCCGAGGAACGCCAGCCCGCCCGGATTGAACCAGGTGGCGGTGGCGTCCTGCGCCAGCGCCGAACCGGCCTCGCCCAGCGCGTTGTAGCGCGCACCGATGGGGAACGAGAGCACGATGGCGCCCGCGCCCGAGCCCGCCAGCGCCGGCAGCGCGCTGCCCAGGATGAGTGCACCCAGCAGGGTGGCCGTGAGAATCCGCTTCATCGATCCATGACCTCCGTTGGCGATCTCCAGGGACGACCGCGGTCGCCCTATTGCATGATGACGAGCTGGCCCGTCTGTCGAATCTCGTGCTTCTCCCCCTCGGGGGTCCCGCGCAGCACGTAAAGGTACGTGCCGTTGGCGATGCTGTCGCCCTCGCCGTCGCGGCCGTCCCAGTGCAGCACCGCCGGCCCGGCCCCCGCGAAGCGGGCGCTCAGGCTCCGGACGCGCCGACCGGAGACGGTGTAGATGTCCCACTGCAGGTCCATGGGGCCGGAGAGCTCGCAGACCAGCCGGCAGGGCCCGGGCGTGGGATTGGGGAACACCGTGGCGTTGTCCAGGCCGGCCACGCTGGACGATTCCAGCCGGAACTGCAGCGTGTCGCTGCCCACGTTGCCGAACATGTCGCTGGCGGTCATCACCACGGTGTGCTCGCCCAGCGCCAGATCCGGCGGCAGGTTGGTCTCCAGGGTGGCGCGGGTGTAGCTGCCGGCGTCGAAGACCACGTCCTCGGTGACGTCGTTGTAGATCCCCGAGCGGTCGAATTCCAGCAGGACGCTGTTGGCCGGGTTGCTGGCCAGGATGTTCACGCCGCTGGTGTCGGCCAGGGTGGCGGACAGGGGATCGCCCGTGCGGACCCGGGTGGCGCCCCGCGGGAAGGCCAGCTGGATCTGCGGGCCGCGGACGTCGTCCCCGCCGCCGGACGGCACCTGGACCACCGGCAGCCGCATCACCGCCGCCTTGAGCTGCTCCGGGTCCTCGACGATCACGCGCAGCCGGCCGCTCGGCCCCGTGCGCAGGCTCTGCGGCGCCCGGAACGGGATGGTCTGCTGGTCCTCCTCCAGCACCCCGGCGCCCCGGAAGGCGGTCCCCGCCGGGCGCAGCCAGGTGTACTCCACCACCGTGCCGCCCGGCGTGGTGTAGGAGTAGTAGACCTCCTCGGTGGTGCTCTCCTCCGCCCGCAGGGTGTACTGCACGTCGCTGCCCGGCTGCATGCCCGCCGCGGCCAGATCCAGACGCACGCCGTGGATCCGTCCGGTGAGCAGGGAGTCGCTCGAGTCGGGGGCGAAGGGCAGGTCATTGACCGGATGGCCCAGGGTCAGGGCCGGACAGCCCAGCAGGTTGTAACGGCGGTTGTTGCGCACCGAGGAGTTGGATGGCCGTGGCGGCGAGCCCGCGTACCAGTTGTCCACCTTCGCGGCCACCAGCGCCTCGCTCAGCGTGACCGTGGGATCGATGGTCTGGCCGGGGAACAGGGCCGCGGTGAAGGAGTCCGAGAGCTGGTCGTTGCGGGTGATGAGGCTCACCCAGGAGGCGGCCACCGCGGCGATGCCCCCGCCCTGGGAGGACCCCAGGAAGTCCTCCGCCATGCACTGGACGTTGGGATCGTCGAACACGCCCACGTCGCAGCTGAAGGCCATGAACATGAATCGCCGGGCCCCGTTGGTGAGGTTGGCCACGTCGTCGATGCGGAAGAGCTGCTCGTCGGCCAGGACGTTGGCCGCGCCGTGGCCCACGTAGTAGAAGATGGTGGTGCCGTCGCTCAGCCGGCTGAGCAGGTCGCGCCGGGCCTCCGGACGCGTGTTGCCCACCAGCGGGTAGTCGATCA
>JAASSM010000171.1 GCA_021767885.1 bacterium
GCGAGCTGGCCGTCGTGGCCGGACACCTCGATGCGCGCGCCGCTCACCGAGGCCGCATCGACCACCAGCCGCGGCGCGGTCGCGGCGATCCAGCCCTCGTCCGCGTCCGCCGCCGCCGGCGCCGGCGGGTCCTGGTTGTGGTAGATCTCCACGCCACGCGCCGCCAGGCGACGCAGGCGGACGGTGCGGCCGATCACCTCGCGCAGGCGGAAGTCCAGCTCCAGGGTGTCCACCGCCACCAGCGTCAGCCCGCCCCGCTCGCCGGGCAGGGTGAGGGTCACGTCCCGCAGGTCCACGCCCGCGAACGGCCGCACGTCGTAGGCGCCCACCCGCAGGGTGCCGTCCACGCTGGCGGTCAGGTGTCGGTTGATCAGCCGCGTGGCGAAGGGCGCCAGCAGCTCCGGGTTGAGCAGCAGCGCCACGGCGCCGCCCCCGAGCAGGAGGGCGGCCACCAGGACGGGCCAGCGGATGCGGCGACGGCGCGGCATGGTCAGAACACGTGTCCCAGCGAGAAGTGCGTCCGCCACTCGTCGTCGGTGACGGTCTGTTCCAGGCCCTGGTAGCGGGCCCGCTTCAGGGGGATACCCACATCGAGGCGAAAAGGTCCGAACGGCGTGTCCAGGCGCAGGCCGGTCCCCACGCTGTAACGATAGTCCCAGATCCTGGTGCTGGTGGGATCGTCGGGATCCCCGGCGTAGGACCGCAGGCGGAAGGCGCGCAGGCGGATCTGGTCGAGGTCCTGCCAGACATTGCCGCCGTCGAGGAACAGGACGCTGCTGAAGTTCCAGCGCGAGAGCACCGGCAGCGGGAACCGCCACTCCAGGTTGGTGATCAGCTGGTAGTTGCCGCCGCGGGCGGGGTCGTCCGGCAGGGGCACGTCCGAGCCCCAGCCGATCTCCGCCTGCTCGTCCGGGTCGGTGATCTGCGGGCCGAGGCTGTTGTCGCGGTAGCCGCGCACGCTGTAGGAGCCGCCGGCGAAGAAGCGGTCGTCATAGGGCACGCCGTCGGCCCCCGCGTCCCGCGACTGGCCATAGGGACGGACCGCGCCCAGGCGGACGCGCAGCGCCAGGACGCCACCGAGCACCGGGTGGTAGCGATGCACCGCGCCGCTCCACTTCAGGAAGCTGTTGTCGCCGCCCATGAGGCCGCCGGCGAGCTCGAGCTGGCTGTTGAAGTAGTAGCCGCGCTCGGGGTTGAAGACGTCGTCGCGTCCCTCGTAGAAGAGCGAATGGATGAGCGAGCGGGTCTGGGTACTGGTCACGCCGGCGCGCTCGAAGTCCTCGCGGAGATCCGCCGGGGCCAGCGGATGCACCTCGGGGTCCACCACGCGCAGCCGGAAGTCCAGCCGGTTGGTCCAGCGCAGGTCGTCCTGGCGCTCGGTGCCCACCAGGAAGCCGAGGGTGTTCTGGATGAGGCCGGACTCGCCACGGGTCTCGCGCTTGCCGAACACGTTGATGTCCAGCGGATAGTCGCGGCCGATCAGGTGGGGGTTGGTGTAGAGCAGGTCGGCGCGGTAGTTCAGGTCGCCGTCGGCGAAGGCGCGCGCGTCGCCGATGATCTCCTCCACGTTCCAGTAGCCCCGGAGCCGCAGCTGCAGGCGGCGGCCGCTGCCCCAGAGGTTGTTGTGGCCCCAGGCGGCCTGGGCCCGGATGCGCTCCCGGCTGCCGAAGCCCACGCCCAGCTCGTAGAAGGCCGGCTTGCGCTCGGTCACGCGCACGTGCAGCTCGGCGGTGCTGGCCACCGTGTCCCAGGCTTCCGCGGTCAGGCTCACGTCCCGGAACAGGGCCGTCTGCAGGAGGCGCCGGCGGGAGACCTCGACCTCGTCCCATAAGAACGGCTCGCCGGGCTCGAGGCGGATCTCGCGGGCGATCAGGTCGCGCCGCGTGGACGTGTTGCCCTCGATGCTCACCGCGGCCACGGTGTAGCGGGCGCCCGGCTCCACCCGGTACGCGATCACCGCCGAGCGCCGGTCCGCGGCGACGGTCTCGGCGATGCGCAGGCTGGGCGTGATCTCCACCTGCAGGTGGCCCCGCTCCCAGTACAGGCGGCGCATGCGGAAGATCTCGCCGCCGAGGCTGTTGAGGTCCGCCGGGGCCGGGTCGCCCTCGGTGAGCGTCAGGGCGCGGCGCAGGTCGCGCACCGGCAACGGCCCCGCCCCGCGGATCTCCACCTGGTCGATGAACGTCCGGGGCCCCTCCGCCACCGAGAGGTACAGGATGTCGCCCAGCTCGGGCTCGGTGCGCACCGAGTCGAGGGTGACGGCGACGTCGTGGAACCCCCGCTGGCGATACCAGCCGCGGAGCTGGCGGAGCTGCGTGTCGATGAGGTCGGGGCGGTAGCTGGGGATGGCCAGCGGGTGTCGCCAGCTCCGTCCGTCGAGGCGCAGGACGCGGGTCAGCTCCCCGTCGTCGAAGGTCTCGTTGCCGCGGATCTCGATGCGGGCGAGGCGGGTCTGCTCGAGGCCGTAATCGAGCTCGTCATCGGCCGTGGCCGGTCCGCCCGCCAGCAGCAGGGCGGCCAGGAGGACGCCCACGCGCGCGCCGGCCGGCCACCACGCCGCCGGCCGCGCCGGCCCGCGGCGTCGCTGCCCTCGCCCTGGTTGCTCCCTCGCCGCTCGTGCCAATTTTCCGTTGCCGCCCACCGCTGGGACCTGTACCTATGCCCTCAGGAGGCCACCCGATGCCCTTGCGCTCGCTGCCGTGGCGCCCGGCACCCCGGCGCCCGCTCCTCGCCGTCATCCTGACCGCCGTCCTGCTCCTGCCGCTGAGCACCGGCTGCGGCCGCGAACGCGGCTCGCTGCAGGTGGAGGACCTGACGGCGGCCGAGCGCCGCTTCGTCACGCGCTACGTCGTGCTCGAGCGCGCCCGGGCCATCGCCCTGGCCGACCCGGCCAGCGGGACGGCGCTGCTCGACTCCCTGCGGGCGGCCTGGGGCGACTCCGCCGCCGCCGTCGCCCGCGCCGACATGCCCGCCCGGCCCGCACGGGCAGCCGCCGTGCAGGACCTGCTCCAGCGGCTGCTGGAGGCCGAGGCGGACTCCCTGGTGTACGCTCC
The DNA here is from genome assembly GCA_021767885.1 of bacterium. The sequence continues at coordinate 3,054 of JAASSM010000171.1, forward strand.
GCGGCCGGATCGGCTGGACGCGCCCCTGCCCAGGCCCGTGCCGCCGTCCTGATCCGCCGCGGACCGGGCCGGCGGCGGCGCCATCGCGGGGTCAGTTCGTGAAGACCCGCACCCCATCCTGCACCAGAACCACGGTCATGAACAGCAGCAGGATGATCAGCCCCACCTGGGTGGCGATGCCCTGGATGCGCTCGTCCACCGGCTTGCCGCGCAGGACCTCGAAGATCAGGAACAGGACGTGGCCGCCGTCGAGGACCGGGATGGGCAGCATGTTCAGCAGGAAGAGGTTCACCGAGAAGAAGGCGATGAAGGTGAGCAGCCGGTCGAAGCCCCAGCGGGCCATCTCGCCGGCCACCTGCGCGATGCGGATGGGGCCGCCCACGGACTCCAGGCCCATGCGCTCGCGCACCCAGCGCCAGAGTTCGCGCGCGGTCTGGCTGGTGGTGAACCACGTCTGCTGATGGCCGAGCACCAGCGCCTCGCCCAGGCCCAGCGAGCGGCTCGTGGCGTACTTCTCGTAATGGATGCGGCCCACCGTGGAGTCCGGCAGGATCTCGTACGGCTCCGGCGTGACCGTGCCGGACAGATGGCGGCCGTCGCGCTCCCAGTCGATGGCCACCGGCTCGCCCGCCGAGCGCTCGATGATCTCCAGGACCTGGCGGTGCGACCGCACGTCCTGCCCCGCGAGGGCCACGATGCGGTCGCCCCGCTGCAGGCCCAGGCGGTCGGCCGGGCCGTTGCGCTGGACGCGTCCCACCAGGTTGTCGTGGGGATCGGCCCCCAGCTCCCAGCGCCCGCTGGCGGGCGACTTCTCCAGCTGGACCTCCAGGGTCCGCTCCTGCCCCCCTCGCGCCACCGTCACCGCCACCGGACGGGCGGCCTCCGCGCCGGCGGCCAGGCCTGCCGCCTCGCCCATGCGGTCGAGCATGGCGAACCAGTCGTCCACCGGCTCGCCCTGCACCGCGAGCACCACGTCGCCCGGCTGCAGGCCCGCGGCCGCGGCGGGCGTCCCCTCTCGCACCGCGCCGATCTCGGTCACCGGATTGATGGGCATGCCCTGGTGCAGGAAGAGCGCGGTGTAGATGACGTAGGCCAGCACAAGGTTGAACAGCGGACCGGCGATGAACACCAGCAGCCGCTGCCAGGCGGGCTTGTTGAGGAACTGGCGCTCGGGCGGGATGTCGGCGTCGGCGTCGGCCCGTTCCTGGTTGCCCGCCTCGGTCCCCAGGGGGTACTTGCGCTGCTCCAGGGTGCCGGTGTCCTGGATCTCCTCCATCATGCCCTCGCCGGCCATCTTCACGTAGCCGCCGAAGGGGATGAGCGAGAGGGCGTACTCGGTCTCGCCGAACCGCCGGGCCAGGATCTTGGGCCCCATGCCCACCGAGAAGGTCTTGACGTAGACCCCGAAGACCTTGCAGACGAGGAAGTGCCCCAGCTCGTGGACGATGACCACCAGGCCCAGGGTGAAGATGCTCGCCAGGATCGTGATGAGCAGGTCGCCGTTCAATGGTCACCTCGGGTGCGGGTGATGCCGCCGGGGCGGTCGAGGAGCTCGGTGGCCAGGCGCCGCGCCTCGCGGTCGGCCAGCAGCGCGGCCTCCAGGTCGGACAGGGGCGCGGCCGGTCGCCGGGCCAGGACGGCGGCGATCAGGTCGGCAATCTCGACATACCGGATCCGGTCCGCCAGCAGGGCGGCGACGGCCACCTCGTTGGCCGCGTTCAGGGTCACGGGCGCCGTGCCCCCGGCCTCGCCGGCCTCGCGGGCCAGCCGCAGGCAGGGGAAGCGCTCGAGGTCCGGCGCCTCGAACTGCAGGGTGCCCACACGCAGCAGGTCGAGACGCTCGCCGGGCAGGGGCCAGCGCTGCTCGCCGGTGATGGCATAGAGTAAAGGCAGCCGCATGTCCGGAGTTCCCAGCTGGGCCAGGACCGCGCCGTCGCGCAGTTCCACCAGCGAGTGCACCCAGGAGCCAGGGTGGACCAGGACGTCGATGTGCTCGTAGGGCACGCCGAACAGGACATGGGCCTCGATCACCTCCAGGCCCTTGTTCATCAGGGTGGCGGAATCCACCGTGATCTTGGGCCCCATCTCCCAGGTGGGGTGGGCGAGCACCTGCTCGCGGGTGACGTGGGCCAGGTCCGCGGCCGGCGTGGTGCGGAACGGGCCGCCCGAGGCGGTGAGGATGAGGCGGGCGAGGTCCTCGCGGGCGTGCCCGCGGAGCCCCTGGGCCAGGGCCGAGTGCTCCGAGTCCACCGGCAGCAGCTCCGCGCCGCCGGCCGCGGCGGCCGCCTGCACCAGCGGGCCGCCC
>JAASSM010000172.1 GCA_021767885.1 bacterium
GGCACGGGCAGGGCCAGGGGCACGGCGTCGGCGATGGTGTCGCCGCCCTGCCGGCGGACCGCGGGTTCCGGAGGGGGCGCGTGGCTGGTGGTGGCCTCGAGGGCGGCACGCACGCGCGGGGCAGGGCCGTCGGGATCCCGGGTGCCGAGGTCCTGGGCCATCGCTGCGGCGGCGAGCAGGGCGAGCGCGGCGGCCGTCAGGACGGGTGTACGCAGACGGGACATGATGACCTCCCCCGGACCGGTGTTCGGCAGCCATGCGGACCTCGATGATACCCCATCGGCGGGGCCGTGTCACCGCGGTCGCGCGACGGCGGGCAACCCCCGGCGCGGGTCCTCCGTAAGGGCCCTGGATCGCAACCGGAGGTGCCCCATGATCCGAGCCCATGGCCATGGCGCCGTGGCCGGCGGCGGAGGCCACGTCCGCCACCGTGCCGCGCTCGCTGTCCTGCTCCTGGCCCTGATCCCGGCGACCGGGAACGCGGTCGCCGCGACGGGGGGTTCCGGCGACGCCGGCCCGACCGGCGGGCCGGCCGCGGCCGCACCCCGTCCGAGCGCCTACGAGCTCCAGGTCGCCTTCTCGCCGGCGGAGCATCGCCTGACCGGGCGGGCGCGGATGCGGTTCCCTCGCGCCGCGACGCGACCGGATTCGCTGGTGTTCTTCCTGCATGGCGAGCTGACGGTGGACTCGCTCGCCTGCGGCGGAGCGGCGCTGGCCTGCACCCAGACGCCGGTGGTCTATCCCTACAGCTACTCGCTGCTGGCCCGGCGCGTGGTGGTCGCTCTCGAGGGCCGCGATCCGGCCGACGGGCTCACCGTCTGGTACGGCGGCACGTTCCACCGCTCGGGCGCCCGCGCCCCGTCCGACTACATGCGCATCGGCCCGGACGGCGTCTTCCTGCGATCCTACGGGTACTCGCTCTGGCTGCCGGTGTTCGTGCCGTCCGGCGAGGCGCCAGGCCGGCTCGCGCAGGTGGCGCTGGAGGTCTCGGTGCCCGAGGCGCTGCGCACCGTGGCCGTGGGCACCTGCGTGGAGCGGCGGCAGGTCGGCGGACGCTCCGTCAGCAGGTGGCTGGCCGAGGACGTGGACCTCTTCGACCTGCAGATCACCGCCCGTCGCTACCGGATCATCACGCAGGATCCCGTCCAGCTCTACGTCCTGGAGGATCCGACCGGCCAGGCGGCGGCCGCCAGGATCGCCACCTTCGTGGCCAGCCTGGACAGCATCTACCACGCCTGGTACGGCGAGGCGGGCGACCGCAGCCAGATCCACGTGATGCAGATGCCCCGGCATGGGGACATCGCCAGCGGCAACGCCATCGGCCTGAGCGGCGATCTCTGGCGGGCGTTCTCCCGCCGCTCGCACACCGGCCGGACCCTGGCCCACGAGCTGGTCCACGCGTACGTGACGCCGCAGGTCACGCCGGGCGACTCGCTCTACGCGCTGGGCCGCGAGGGCTTCCCATCGTACTATCACCTGCCGGCCCTCGGGGCGCTGCTGGGCAGGGATGCCCACGCGCGCGAGATGGCCCGGCTCGAGGAGGGCTACCGCCAGCGGCGGGCCCGTGGCACCGATGGCCGCGGCCAGCCGCTGCCGCCGGAGAAGCCCATCCTCGCGCTGACGGCCGCGGACGTGAGCACGTACAAGGACCGCTTCATCCTGCCCGACCGCGTGCCGCTCTGCCTGGAGGATCTGCGCCGACGGATGGGCCACGAGCGGTTCCTGGCCTGGTCCCGGGCGCTCTTCGCCGCCGAGAGCCTCGATCCGGGGACGCTGCGGGCCATCACCCGCGACCTGGCCCCCGCCCAGGCGACGCGGCTGCACCGGTGGCTCATGACCACGACCATCCCCGGCGGGTGACCCGGGGCGGGAGGCTCCCATGTCCGATCCCCTGCTCCGCCACAACCGCGCGGCCTGGAACGCCCAGGCCCGCGCCGGGTCGGCCTGGACGCGCCCGGTGTCCGCGGAGCAGGTGGCCCGCGCGCGGGCGGGCGCGCCCCCGGTGATCCTCACCCCCTGCCGGACCGTGCCGCCGTCCTGGCTGGACGACCTCGCCGGCCGCGACGTGCTGTGCCTCGCGGCATCGGGTGGTCAGCAGGCGCCCCTGCTCGCGGCCGCGGGGGCCACGGTGGTGAGCCTCGACCTGGCCGAGGGGCAGCTGGCCAGCGACCGGCTGGTGGCCCGGCGGGAGGGCCTGCCGCTGGCGACGGTGCAGGCGGACATGCGCGCCCTGCCCCTGGCCGACGCGTCGTTCGACCTGGTGGTCAACCCGGTGTCGGTCTGCTTCGTGCCCGACGTGCGCGCGGTGTGGGCCGAGTGCGCGCGGGTGCTGCGGCCGGGCGGCCGGCTGCTCTGCGGCGTGCTGAACCCCGCCTTCTACCTCTTCGATCCCGACCTGGCCGACCGCGAGGGGCGCCTGGCGGTGCGCCACCGGCTGCCCTACGCCGAGGACCGGCCCGCGACCTTGGCGCCGGGCCGCCGCCAGGAGATCGCCGCGGGCGACGCGCGCGAGTTCAGCCACACGCTGGGCGACCTGCTCGGCGGCCAGACCGCCGCCGGCCTGGCCATCGTGGACCTCTACGAGGACGGCTGGCCCGAGGGCAGCGGCCAGCCGCTCGACGCCTTCATGCCCTGCTTCCTGGCCACGCTCGCCGAGCGGCGCGAGCGTCGCGCCTGCTCGCACGATGCCGTCGCTGGCGCGATGGCGTCTGGCATGCGTTGATTATCCCTCTCGCTCCCGCGACCGTGACGCGCCGGACAGGAGGAAGGGCCGCCATGCGCTACACCGCCGAGACCCGGGTCTGGAACGCCGACGATCCCGACGCCATCGCGCGGGCCGCCGCGGTCCTGCGCGCCGGCGGACTGGTGGCGTTCCCCACCGAGACGGTCTACGGGCTGGGGGCCCATGCCCTGGACGCGGAGGCCGTCGCGCGGATCTTCAGCGCCAAGGGGCGCCCGGCGCACAATCCGCTGATCGTCCACCTGGCCGACCGCGCCATGCTGGAGCTGGTGGCCCGGACCGATGGCGATCCGGCGGCCGGTGGCGTTGCCGATCCGGCGCCCGGTGGCGCCGCCGAGCAGGCCGCCCGACTGGCCGCCGCCTTCTGGCCCGGTCCGCTGACCCTGGTCCTGCCCCGCCAGCCACAGGTGCCGGCCATCGTCACCGCGGGCGGCCCCACGGTGGCCGTCCGGATGCCGGCCCACCCGGTGGCCCGGGATCTCATCCGGGCGGCGGGCCTGCCGGTGGTCGCGCCCAGCGCCAACCGTTCGACGCGGCCCAGCCCCACCACGGCCGGCCACGTGCTCGCGGACCTGCGTGGCCACGTGGACGTGGTCCTCGACGGCGGCCCCACGCCCATCGGGCTGGAGTCCACGGTGGTCGATCTGACCCGGACGCCGCCGGTGCTGCTGCGGCCCGGCGGGGTCACCCTGGAGACCCTGCGCGAGCACCGGCCGGACCTCCGCGACGGCACCGGCGCCGAGGTGCCCGCCGATGCGCACGGGGATCAGCGGCCGGCGTCGCCGGGCCTGCTCTCCCGCCATTACGCTCCCGATGCCGAGGTGCTGCTCTTCGCCGGGACCAGCACGTCGCGGGTCCTGGGTGCCATGCGCGACGCGGCGCGGGACCGGCGGGCGGCCGGCCAGCGGGTGGCCGTGCTGGTGGGGGGAGAGGGGGCCCGGCGCTTCGCGGACCTGGACGTGGAGGTGGTCGTCCTCGCGGACGATCTCCAGACAGTGGCCCGCGATCTGTTCGCCACGCTGCGGACCCTCGACGCGCGGGGCATCGACGCGGTGATCGTCCGCCAGTTCGCCGACACCGGCCTCGGGCGCGCCCTGGCCGACCGGCTGCGCCGGGCCGCGGACGGTCGGCAGATCGTGGTCGCGTGACGGGATCTGGTGGCCGCGGCCGCTCCCGCTCTCCTCGCGCTGGCCGCCCGGTCCTCCTCCCGCGAGCCGCGCCGGCCGCCCGCGCTCTCCTCGCGCCGGCCGCGCCCGCCCCGCCGGCCGATGCGTGCCGGCCGGCCGGTTCTACTCGCGCCGGCCGCCCAGCAGGCCCAGCCGGAAGGCGAAGTAGAGCAGGGTGAGGATGGAGGTGACCGCGGCCGCCACGTAGGTCAGGGCGGCGGCGTCGAGCACGCTGCGGGCGCCCCTGAGCTCGTCGGGCGTCATGTACCCGCCGCGCTGCAGGGTCGCCAGGGCCCGCTTGCTGGCGTCGAACTCCACGGGCAGGGTGATCAGCGTGAAGATGGTGGTGGTGGCGAAGAGCCCCACGCCGAGGACCGCCGCGGTCTGGCCCAGGGCGGTGGCCGCCCCGCCGAGGAAGAACGCCGCGAGGATGAGGAACATGCTCAGGCCGCTGCCGATGCTGGCCACCGGCACCCAGGCGGAGCGGAACTGCAGCGGACCGTAGGCCCGCGCGTGCTGGATGGCGTGGCCCACCTCGTGGGCCGCCACGCCGGCGGCCGCCAGCGAGCGGCTGCCGTGGACGCCCTCGCTGAGGCGCAGGGTCCGGGTCCGGGGATCGTAGTGGTCGGTCAGTTCGCCCGGCACCGGCTCGATGCGCACGCCGGTGATGCCGTTGTCGCGCAGGATGGCCAGGGCCACCTCCGCGCCGGTCAGGCCGCGCCTCGTGGTGAACTGGCTGTAGCGCTGGAAGGTCCCCTTGGTCTTGCTGCTGGCCCAGAACGACAGGGCCAGACCCACGCCGATGACGGCCATGTACAGAGGATCGAAGATCATGAACGGTCGTCCTTTCTCCGGACCGGGGGTCACGGGCTCGCTTGTTCGGCGATGAAACACCCGGAATCCCGGGGCGGTTCCCGCGAATGATCGCCATTCTCAGCAGGCTGGCGCGATGGTAGACGGGGGCGTCCGGGGTCGGCGACGACGGGACGGTGATCGGGGGCCCCGGCGACGGCGACCGGGGCCGGGGTGGCGACCGGAGACGGGGCGGCTCCGGGGTTTGATGTCGTGACGGAAATCTGCGGAGACTCTCCGCAGATTTCTGACGATCTCTCACGTCTCGGGCCCGCACGTCCTGGCCCTGGGGCCGGGGCGCGTGGCCCCGTCGAGTCGCTCGCGCGGATCCCGCGTGCCGCGCGTACCGCCCGTGCCGTGCCTGCCGCCAGCGCCGCCTGTGCCACGCCTGCCGCCATCGCCGCGCATGCCGCCCGTGCCGCGCCGGCCGCGCCTCCATCCCGTGCCGTGCCTGCTGAGCCTGCCGCCCGTCACGACCCGCCCTCATGGCCCGTTCCGTGCAACGGGACCGGTCGGATCCCGTCCATGCGTGCGTCCTGACGGCGCACCAGGAGTGCAAGGGAACATGATGCAACCACTTGGCCGCGCCGGCCCCGGCC
>JAASSM010000173.1 GCA_021767885.1 bacterium
GCGCCGCCTCGCTGCCGGAACGCGCGCTTTGGTTCCGACCGTTCATGTTCGCATCATACCCTGCCGCGGCCGCGTTGCCTAGCGGGGATTGGTCGGTCCCGCAGCCTAGTCCCGCGGGATGGCCAGGAAGATGCGTCCATCGCTGGCCGGGCGGTAGACGCGCAGCAGGATGGGGCGGTCCTCGCCCTCGCCCAGCGCGTCGCGGTAGGCGTCCAGGCTGGTGACCTCGCGGGTGTTGACCTCGAGGATCACGTCGCCGCGCCGCAGGCCCTCGCGGCCGGCGCGGCTGCCGGCCTCGATCTCCACCACGAGCAGGCCGTCCACGTCGTCGGGGACGTCGGCGCGGGAGCGGAGCTGGTCGGTGAGCGGGCGCACGGAGACGCCCTCGATGGCGCCCTCGTCGGTGGGGCCGCCGCCGCGGCTGCTGGCCACGGTGGGCTGGTCGGGCAGCTCGGCCAGCGTGACGGTGCGCGTCATGGTGTCGTCCCCGCGCATGATCTGCAGCGCGGCCTCGTGGCCGACGGGCAGCAGGGAGACCGTGTTGCGCAGCTGCGCCACCGAGTCCACCTGGCGGTCGTCCACCGCGAGGATCACGTCGCCTTCCTTCAGGCCGGCCTTCTCGGCCGGGGTGTCCTCGTTCACCCGGGCCACGAGCACGCCCTGGGGGCGCGCCAGGCCGTAGTAGTCGGCGATGGCCTGGTTGACGTCCTGCACCTGCACGCCCAGCCAGGCGCGGCGCACCTCGCCGTCCTCGCGCAGGGAGTCCAGGATGCGCTGGACCATGTTGGCGGGGATGGCGAAGCCGATGCCCTGGGAGCCGCCGCTGCGGCTGAGGATGGCCGAGTTGATGCCCACCACCTCGCCGCGCATGTTCACCAGCGCGCCGCCGGAGTTGCCCGGGTTGATGGAGGCGTCGGTCTGGATGTGGTCCTCGTAGTCCATCAGGCCGATGGACCGGCCCTTGGCCGACACGATGCCCAGCGTGACGGTCTGCCCCACGCCGAACGGGTTGCCCACGGCCATCACCCGCTCGCCCACGCGCAGGCCGTCGCTGTCGCCGAACGTCAGGAACGGCAGCTCGCGATCCGGCTCGATCTTGATGAGCGCCACGTCGGTCTGCGGGTCGGTGCCGATGAGCTCGGCCTCGTAGCTCTCGCGGTCGTTGAACGTGACGCGGATCTCGTCGGCATCCTCCACCACGTGGTTGTTGGTGACGATCAGCCCGTCCGCGGAGATCACCACGCCCGAGCCGAGGCTGCGCTCGCGGCGCTCGCGGTGCTCGGGGATGTCGAAGAAGCGGCGGAACATGGGGTCGTTGAAGAACGGGTTGTCGCTCCGGTCGACCACCTTGTCGGTGTTGATGTTCACCACCGCGGGCATGGTCATCTCGGCCACGTCGGCGGTATCGAGCTCCAGGAAGGGGGCGGCCGGGGCCGCCGGGGCGGTCAGGCCGACCGCCATGACGAGCAGCACCGCCATCAGCAGGCTGCGGGAATTCCCTCTCGTGATCATCGCGTCCTCCATCGAAGGGTGGCTCATCCGGCGCTGGCGCCGCGGCCCGGTCCGCTCGTGGCCGGGCGGCGCCGACAGCGTCTGGCGACCGGGATGAACCCCGGCCCCTTGAAAAAGTTTCTCATCGTTCTCGGGGTTCCGCATCCCGGCGGACAGGCCACGGCGCCGGACCCGCGCCGGCCTGGCGGTGGATTTCCCCGGCACCTCGTCTCCGCCAGGGCACCGGCAAGACGACGGGCCGGTCCCCGGAGCATCGCCGGGAGCCGGCCCGATCCTCGCGAGCACGGCGGCGGGCAGCGCGGCGGTCCGGCTGGTCTCGCGCGAGACCGCGGCGCCACTCGCCAGACCGCGGCGCTACTCGCCGTCGTCGCCGATGGCCTCCACGGGGCAATCCTCCAGGGCGTCGCGGCAGGCCTGGAGCTCCTCCTCGTTCTCCGGCTGCTTCTTCACGTAGGAGAACCCCTCGTCCTCGTTGCGGTCGAAGTTCTCCGGCGCGGTCTGCCGGCAGAGGTCGCAGTCGATGCAGTTGGTATCCACGAAGAAGGCGCCGTCCACGTTGCCGGGCACCTTGTCGCTGGCATCCGCCATGTTGATCCTCCTCGTTCGGGCGCACTCGGCCCGCCTGGCGGCGTTCTCGACTCGGTCAGCGGCCACCAATACACCCAGACGGTCGATCGTGCCAGCCCGGATCCCGGGCCAGCCGCTCGCGCACCCCTAGAACCGGTGCTTGAACGGCAGGAAGGTCATGAAGTCCGCATGGTGGACCACGTAGGCCTCCGGACTGCGGGTGACCAGATCGCCCTCGCCGGCGTGGGCGGCGATGATGTGGCAGACCCGGTCGGGCACGCCCGCTTCCATGGCCAGGCCCACCCCCGTGAACGGGTGGCGCAGGTACTTGCCCGTCTCGCTCTTGACCGTCTGGCCGCCGGGATCGCGGTCGTACTCCAGGAGCTTGCCCACGTCGGCGAGGATGGCGCCGGCGATCACCGTGTCCAGGTCGCACTCCAGGTCGGGGGCGAGGAAGCGGTTCATCTGGCTGGCGGCGTCGCGGCTGAGGTGCACCACCAGCCGCTTGTGGGCCATGAAGCTCACCTGGCAGTCCGGCACCAGGAGGGTGAAGGGGATAGTCTCCAGATCCTGCGGCGTCAGGGGACTGCGCGCGAGGGCCAGCTCCCAGGTGCGGGCCGTGGCCTCGCGCAGGTCGGGGTCCTCGATCCATTCCAGCTCGGGCCAGAGTGCGAGCACGGCGTCGTCCATGGCGTACCTCCGGGGCGATCATGGGCCTGGCGATGGGCCCGGCGATCAGGGACGGGGTGATCGCGGGCGAGTCGACGAGCGGTGAATCCCCGTTCGCCTCCGGGCCCGGCGCCCCAGAGGGAAGCACGGCGACGGCTGCCAGGCAATGGCGGACCGCTGACAGACCGGAGGGGAACCGGCACCACCGCCGGATTCTGCAATGTCAAGATCGGGGCTCCGCGAAATGCACGTGATGATCCCGAGATTCACCGCCGATTCCGGACGGCGGAATTCCTGGATGTTCCGCATGGTTCCCCGTGCTTCCCCGAGCCCGTACGGGCCGCACCAGGGCACCCGCCTTGCAGCCTGGCCGGTGAACGTGCGCCGGGTGCAATCCGGCGAGCCCCTTCCCGACCGTCCAGGAGACGAGCCCCATGACCAAGATCTGCCGAATGTCGACCCTTCTGGGCGTCCTCGCGCTCCTCGGCGCGGCGGGCGCCGTTCCGGCCGCCGCCCAGACCGCCGTCGAGGTGACGGCCTCCTGGAACGCCCCCACCGAGGGCACCCCGGTGGAGCACTACGTCTTCCAGCTCTCCACCGACGGTGGCCCGTTCGTGACCGTGGGCTCGGTGACCACCACCAGCTACACCCTCCAGCTCGACGTGGACCACACCTATGTGGCCCGGGTGGCCGGGGTGGACGCCCAGGACCGCCAGGGTCCCTGGTCGGAAGCCTCCGATCCCTACACCCCCGACGTGGGCCCACCGGGCGCACCGGGCAAGCCGATCATCATGTAGCGTGACGGCTGACCGGCGGGACGCGGGCCCGGCGCCACGAGGCGCCGGGCCCGTCTATCACGACCGTGGCAGCACGTATCCCAGCCGCACCACCACGTGGTCCCAGTCCAGCTCCCGCTCCATCAAGTCGGCGGTGAAGCGGCCGGTCCGGAAGCGGTTGATCTCGTACTGCATGGTCAGCTCGAAGTCGTTCCAGCGCAGCCCCGCTCGCAGGGAGACGGCGAGGTTGTTGGCCGCGGCCTCGTAGAAGGTCTCCTCGCCGGGGTCCTCGTCGCGGTAGCGGTTGCGCAGGACGGCGAAGCCCAGGCCCGCCAGCGGCCGCACCTGGTCCCGCGTGCCGGGCGCCACCCAGCACACGTCCGCACCGTAGCGCAGGACCGACGGCCGGATCTTGAACGTCTCGCCGAGGGCGTCCACGCCGTCGTGGTCGCCGAACTCCACGTACGTGAACGACGGCGCCACCGCCAGCGTGGGCAGCACGTAGAACCGCGTGCGGACGCCCAGCGCGTAGCCCAGCTCCGCCCCCATGCCGTGGTCGGTGTTGGTGAAGCCGGCGCCGAGGTCGCCCAGCGGGACGGCCACGCCGCCCTCGAGCACCACCTCCAGCCAGGGGGATCCGGCCGCGGCGGGCACGGGATCGGCGGCGCCCAGGGTCTGGGCGGACCCCGGCGTCAGGCCAGCCACGCCGGGCTGGGCCGCCGCCGGCAGGGCGACCAGGGCCGCCAGCGCAGCGGCGAGCACGGTCGTGCCGGCAGCGAGGCGCCGGCCACGGGCAGACGGGGTCCGGCAGGGGCGACGGGACGGGGCGACGGTGCGGCGCATGGAGGGTCCTTTCCGGGAGCGGGCCGCGGTCATGGTACGCCTAGCCGCCGATCCGGTCCAGCAGCTGGCCGGCCTTCTCCTGGACCGCGTCGGGGAGCTGGTCGCCCAGGTCGCCCTCGAGCTGGTCGCGCAGCAGGTCCTGCACCTCGCTGCGCGCCACCGACTCGGCGGCCTGGCGCGCGAGCCGCGCCAGGGCCTGCCTGGCGATGGCGTCGGCGGGCGCCCCGTCCGGCGCGCCCAGGTCGGCGAGCTGGAAGCCCGGCAGGTCCACGGCGCGCGGGTCCACGCCCAGGGCCGAGGCATCGGCCTGCACGCGGCCGCCGGTGAACTCGAGGCGGTCGATGATCATGCGCGGGGCGGGACCGGACGCGGCGTCACCGGCCCCGGACTCGCCGGACGCGGGCCCGCCGCCACCCTGCTGCGCCACGTAGGCCTCGACGTTGCCCCGGATCACGTCCAGGTTCCGCGCGGCCTCCTGGTTCACCTCGTAGAGCACCTGCGGTGCAGCCACCCGGATCTGCGGCAGGCGGTAGGGCTCGCTGCGCACCGACCCGGGGTCGATCTGCACGGTGATCTCCTGCAGGGAGAACGCGTCGCGGTCGCTGAAGCCATCGGGATTGGCGACGCGCAGGTCGGTGATGGTGGCGCGGCCGGCGCCCAGGTCGATGCTCACCGCGCCCACGGACACCGCGGTGCCGGTGATCTCGGAACCGTACCGCTCGATGGCGGCGGCCACGATGCCGTCGAGGTTGTCGGCCAGCAGCCACAGCCCCACGGCCAGGACCACCACCACGGCGAGCACCACGCCGATGCCGATCTTCAGGGCCTTCATGGACGTTCCTTCCCGCTGCGAGGGGCGATTCTCCGTCTTCTGCCCACGAAAGCCCCGGCCGGGCGGCGACGCCACGGCCGGGGTCGGAGATCTGGCGATGAACTCGCGGTGGAGCCCGGAACCCCGGGGTCCCTGCCAGCCGGTCC
>JAASSM010000174.1 GCA_021767885.1 bacterium
CGTGGCGCCGGAGCGGTCGGTCCCGTGGCCGGCGCCATCGATCCTGGTTGAAATCACGTGATCATCCATTGTAAGGTCACCCTGAGCAGGGTGAAGCGCCCGCACCTGTGCTCCGCGCCCCCTTGACCGTGACGTCCCCTGCGCGCCCCCGCACCGCCCGGCCCACGCCGGGCCACCCCAGCCGGGAGGATGTCATGTCTCGCCTGTCCTGGCTCATGCTCGCCGTCCTCGTCCTGGTCCCGGCCTGCGGCGATGACGACGACCCCGCCGCTCCGCCGCAGACCAGCGGGATCGACGACTACCTGAAGGACCTCCCGCAGTGGGGGGAGTTCTCGCCGCAGCTCGCCGAGGTCGGCCAGCCCGAGGAGGAGGTCACCGGCCCCACCGAGGCCGCCCTCGAGACCGATGGCGGCCAGCTATTCGTCTGCCGGACCACGCCCTGCTCCATCACCAGCACGCCCGACGCCATCGTCACCATGAATCCCAACTCGGAGATCCTCTACCTCGGATCGCTCATCCAGGGCGCCAGCTACCTGGGCGGCCTGGCGGCCATGGAGGAGCTGCCCATCCGCCAGCGGGCGCCGCTGACCGTGTCCATCGACCTGCTCTTCCCCGACAACACGCGCACCGTGGCCGATCCAACCCTGGCGTCGGTGAACCAGGCGGTGGGCGAGCTGATCTCCGGTGCGCACCAGGCCGGCCACACCGCCGGCAGCGCCCTCAGCTACAACAAGCGCGAGTGCTTCAGCCTCGAGCAGAGCATGCTGTGCATGGGCATGTCGGTCTCCTACCTGGGCGCCTCGGTGCGCTCGGAGCTGTCCTACCAGCAGTCGGTTGAGCAGCACACCATCATGGCCACGTTCCGGCAGCGCATGTTCACCACCTCGGTGGTGCTGCCGCAGACCCCGGGGGAGTTCTTCAGCGAGAGCTTCACCCGGCAGGACCTCGACGAGCAGATCTCCCGGGGCCGCATCGGCCCGGACAACCTGCCGGTGTACGTCTCGAACATCGTCTGGGGACGGATCATGGTCTTCACCATGACCTCCACCTACACGGCGTCCGAGATGGAAGCCGCGATCAACGCCAGCTACGACGGCATCGTCAGCGGCTCGGTGGACGCGCAATACCTCGACATCCTCAACAGCGAGGAGACCACCATCAACCTGGTGGCCGTGGGCGGCGAGGCGAGTCACGCGCTGGACGCGATCCGCTCCGGCAACCTGGACGACTACTTCGCGTCCGATGCCGCGCTCACCTCGGCCGCGCCGCTGTCGTACACCCTGCGCAATCTGGCCGACAACACCATCGCCCTGGTGAGCGAGACCACCGCGTACGACATGGTGGAGTGCTCCCCGGACATCGTGGCCTACCACGACGACTTCGACCTCTGGCGCAACGCGGTCCTCGACCTGCCGGCTGGCGAGGTGCAGGTCCAGTACACCACGAGCGCCGAGCTGGTGGATGCCGACGAGGTCGCCACGCCGCCGGGCGGCAACACCTGGCTGCCGGGGACCCTCACCTTCCCGGCCGCGAGCACCGGACTGGACCTGTCGTTCGTGCTCACGTCGCTGGGCTACGACGCCCTCACCTACAACGACGACGAGATCTCGTCGAGCCTGTACCCGCTGCTCAGCCCGGGCGACGCGGACAACGGCGAGAACGACGACTTCGCGGTGACCATCACCGACGTCGCGTCGCCGCGCCGGGTGCTGGCCGTGGGCATCTTCGTGGGCCACAACGGGTTCACCGAGGGCGAGAACCTGCGCGTCTACGGCGAGAGCGATCTCCTGCTGGCGGAGTTCACCAGCGGGCTTCCGGACAACGCCGGCTGGGTGTTCATGGGCGCGATCGCGGCCGTCCCGATCACCCGGTTCGTCTTCGACGAGGACGCCGGCGGCGACGATCTCGTGATCCGGCACCCGTCGTTCGGGCTGACCGGAGAATGACCGCAGGGCGGCCCGGGCGCGTCAGCGCAGCACCGCGCCCGGGCCGCCGCCCCAGCTGACCAGCCGGACGTCCTGCGTCAGGGTCTGCGGAGCCTGGTACTCGTCACGCTTCAGGGCGATCACCGCGCCCGGAGGCGCGGCTGCCAGGGCCTCGGCCAGGGTGTCGTACGGATACCAGACGGTGCCGTCCTCGGCGCCGGTGGCGTCCTGGTCCACGAAGATCACCGGCGGGGCGGCGAGCGTGCGCGACCAGACGCCCTTGCCATCGGTGGCGAGGACGAGCTGCCAGGCGCCCGTGTGCTGGGGGTCGGGGAGCAGGCGCAGCTCGGAGCTGCGGGCCACCGGCAGGCCGTCCATGAACGGGCTCCAGGACGCGCCGCCATCGGTGGTGCGGTAGACCCCCAGCTCGGTCCCCACGTAGACGACGGCCGGGTCGAAGGGCATGGCCACCACCGTGCGCACCCCTGGCAGGTCGACCAGGTTGGCGGTGAGGTCCTCCCACGTGGCGCCGTGGTCGACGGTGTGCAGGAGCTTGGGCGCGCTGGGCGGCCCTGCCAGACCCACCCACGCCTGGCCCGGCCACAGCTCGGAGACGGTCACGCGCTGCAGGCTCCCGGTGGACGGGGCGAGATCCTCCACGTGGGTGAGCTGCCAGCTGCCGCCCTCGCGGCGCGCGACGGTCAGGTCGCGGGAGTTGCCCACGCCGCTGTCCCAGTAGGTCACGTAGAGCGCGAGGTCGCCCGCGTTACTGCCGGCGATCCCGCGGATGCTGTAGTCCCCGGGCTGCAGGCCGGAGACCTCCTCGGTCCAGCCCTGCAGGGGGCTGGCGGTGGCGGAGGTGGAGTAGATGCTCGTGCCGTCGTGGGTGTAGACGCGGGCGTCCTGGCGCCGGTAGAAGAGGCGCGGCATGTACTTCGGGGGATTGTCCGAGTACTCCACGGGCTGGCCGTGGTACTTGCGGTAGGTGCGCCAGGGGTTGGCGCCCCAGTTGAGCCAGACGTGGCCGGCTTGCGGGTCGAAGATCTCGATGTCGGCGCCATCGCCACCGCCGAGGAATTCCCAGGTGGCCCCGGCGTCGCGCGTCAGCACCGACCCGTTGTCCTGCGTGCCGATCCCGCGGACGGCGCGGTCGGCGTCGAGGAAATCGATCTCCGTGCAGGCCAGGCCGTCGGTGGCGTCGCCCAGCAGGTGGGCCGTCACGGCGGTGGAGAGCATGTGCTGGTAGAGGCCCCCGTCGTTGGCCAGGTAGAGGTTGTCGTCATCGAGGAAGAGCATCTGGGTCTGGTCCGCGTGGCCGGCCTCGATGCCGTGTTCGCCATGGCCGATGCGCCAGGTCTGGCCGCCGTCCTCGGTGAGGGCCAGGCCCACCGCACCGACCAGCAGCCAGTCGGGGTCGTCGGGATGGAAGGCGAGGGCCTGGGCGTGGAAGACCTGGCCGCCGCCGAAGGAGTAGTCCTCGGCGGGGCGGATCAGATCGCCGGTGATGTCGGCCCAGGTGGCCCCGCCGTCCTCGCTGCGGTAGACGCCCTGCAGGGCGCCCTGGTCCTCGACCATCACCGCGAGGGTGGCCGGGGCGCTCTCGCAGATGGCCAGGGTGGCGCGATCCCAGACGCCGCCGCCGGGCAGGTCGGCCTGACCCACCTGGAACCAGGTCTGGCCGGCGTCGGAGTACAGGAAGACGCCGCGGCCGCTGGTGGCGCCGCCCACGTACCGGCAGGCGTAGAAGACGTCCGGATCGGAGGGGTGGGCGCGCACGTCCGTCCAGACGCCGGTGGCGTCGCCGCCACTGCCGAGGGCGGCGAGGGCCCAGGTCTGGCCGCCGTCGGCCGAGCGGAGCATGCCCTCGCTGGAGGCGGCCAGGATGGTCTGGAAGGTGCCATCGTCGCGATAGAGCAGGCGGTAGAAGTAGCCGGGGTCGGTGGGCAGGGGCACGTGGGTCCAGCTCGATCCGCCATCGGTGGTCCGGAACATCCCCGCGCCGCGGTAGCGCAGGTGGTCGCCGGTGCCGACCAGGATCCGCTGCCGGTCGCGGGGATCGACCAGCAGCGCCCGCACCGAGGGGTTGGGCAGGGTGGCGCTGATGTCGGTCCAGCTGGCCGGGTCCGTGGAGTCCATGACCCAGAGCCCGCCCTGGCAGGCGCCGGCGTAGGTCCAGGTCACCCCGCCGTCGATCACGGTCTGCACGCCGGCGATGCGGCCGTTGCGTGGCGGGTCACCGAAGCCGCCGACCGGCCCGCGGCGGACCCAGACCTCGCCATTGCGCGCCGCGGTGGCCACGCGCCGGTGGGGCGTGGTGGCGAGGTGGTCGGCAAGGCCGGTCGAGCGCACCGCGCGGCGGTACTCGGCGGGGGACCAGAGCTCGGCATCGCGCCGGACCCGGTCGGGGTCCTCGCGCCAGACCTCCTCGCCGGGGCCCGCGACGCCGGGCTCCTGGGGCGAGGGCGTGATGATCCGGGCATCCGGCGGGGGCGCGGGGGCCGGCACGTCCTGGCCATGGGCGACCACGATGGGCATCAGGGCCAGGCACAGCACGGCCAGCAGGGCCGGCCGCGTCCAGGGCGAGAACCGTCCGGTGGTGCCGCGGTGGGAGAGAGGCGAGGGAAGCTGGCGCATGGGAGGATCCTCCGGGACGGCCCCGTGACGGTGTGGGCCGGTTCTGTGGCGGTCTTGCGTCGGTCCTGCGGCGGTCGGCCGGCGATCACACGCCACCCGGCACGGCGGGCGTGAGGCGGGCGCTGCGCGCCGATGGCGCGTCCCGCGCCGCCCGTGCCGGACGAGCCGGCAGCGCCGGGAAGCCGTCCTGCAGAGATACGGAATCGGGCGGCCGATCCGGTCAGCCGTTGCGCCGGATCCGCTCCACGCGCCCGGCGGCTTCCTCCAGCAGCACGGCCGCGCGGTCGAGGCTGTCGCGGGCCTCGTCCAGGACGCCGTCGGCGGCGGCGGACCAGGCACGGTTGAGCTGGCGCTCGGCCCCGGCGAAGCGATCCATCACCCGCGCGTAGCCGGCCAGGCCGTCGGCGGCGATCATGGCCTCGCGCGTGGCCACGAACGCGGGCAGGTCGCCCCGTTGCAGGGTGCCGAGGACCTCGCGAACGCGAGCGAGGCGGGCGGCGTCGTCCGGCAGGGCGGTCAACCCCTCGCGCAGGTCGGCCACCGCCCCGTCGATGCGCGCGAGCACCGCGACGGGGCCGTCGTGCGGCGCGGCCACGTCCGCCTCCGCGCGCCGACGGCCGCGGCGCATCATCAGCGCGCTGCCGAGCAGGCCGAGGACGCTGGCGCCGAAGGCCGGCGCCGCCTGCCAGCGCCGGAGGGAGAACTCCAGCACGCGGACGCGCTCGACGCCGGCCGCCCGCAGGGCCTGCAGTTCGTCGCGGCCGAGCACC
>JAASSM010000175.1 GCA_021767885.1 bacterium
GGGGCGCCTCGGGCATGGTGCTCTTCTGCCCCGAGACCCACGATCCCGCGGTGGACTATCACTGCCGGTTCCTGCATCCCGGGAACCGGCGCCGCTGCGAGGACATCGCCAGCGGCACCTGCCTGGCCGCCGTGGCGGCGTACGCGGTGGGGCATGGCCTGCGCGAGTGCGGCGAGAACGTGCAGGTGGTCACCGAGCAGGGCCACAACCTGGGCCGGCCCACGCAGGCGCGCCTGACCGTCCGCTGCCTCGGCGGCGACATCCACCGCGTGCTGCTGTCCGGGGAGGGGGCGGTGGTGATGCGCGGGGCGCTGCAGTACCAGCCCCGCCGCGCGGCCATGGCGGCGCACGCCTGACGGTGGCGCGCTCCCGGCGCCCTGGACCCGGCCCGCGGGCCGGGATCAGGCGCGCTGGTGGCTGGCGGCGACCACGAGGTCGCGCGTGTCGCGCGCGATCATCAGCTCCTCGTTGGTGGGCACCACCATGATCTTCACGCGCGACGTGGGCTTGCTGATGATGGCCTCGTCGTGCCGGACGCCATTCTCGAAGGGGTCGAGTTCCGCACCCAGGATCTCCAGCCCCCGGCAGGCCCACTGCCGGATCATCGACCCGTTCTCGCCCACGCCGGCGGTGAAGATGATGGCATCCACGTGGCCCAGCGCCACGGCATAGGCCCCGATGTACTTGCGGATGTGGTAGCAGTACACCTCCAGGCCCAGGCGCGCCCGCTCGTTGCCGGCGGCGTACTCGCGCTCGACGTCCCGCAGATCGCTGCTGATGCCGGTGATGCCGTAGATGCCGCTCTCCTTGTTCAGGATGCGGTCGATCTCGTCCAGCGAGACGTCCAGCTTCTTGGACAGGAAGCCCACGATGGCCGGATCGATGTCGCCGCAGCGGGTCCCCATGACCAGGCCCTCGAGCGGCGTGAAGCCCATGCTGGTGTCCACGGACCGGCCATTGCGGACCGCGCAGACCGAGGCGCCGTTGCCCAGGTGGCAGGTGATGAAGTTGCAGGTGTTGGGGGCGCGGCCCAGCAGCTCCGCCGCCCGCAGCGTCACGTAGCGGTGGCTGGTGCCGTGGAAGCCGTAGCGGCGGACGCCGAATCGCTTGTAGTACTCGTACGGCAGCGGATAGACGTAGGCGGAGTCCGGCATGGTCTGGTGGAACGCCGTGTCGAAGACGCCCACCTGGGTGACGTCCGGCAGCACCTGCTGGGCCGCCTTGATGCCCACGATGTTGGGCGGATTGTGCAGCGGCGCCAGGGGGATGCACTCCTCGAGCGCGGCCACCACGTCCTCGGTGATCACCACCGAGCCGGCGTACTTCTCCCCGGCATGGACCACGCGATGGCCCACGGCGTTGATCTCGTCCATGCTGCGGACCACGCCACGATCGGCGTCCGTCAGCGCGGCGATCACCAGCTCGATGGCCCGGGCGTGGTCGGGCACCGGCAGCTCGGCCTGGTGCTTCTCGCCCCCCGCCGGCGCGTAGGTGTGACGGCCCATCTCCAGGCCGATCCGCTCGATCAGGCCCTTGGCCAGCAGGCGCTCCTCCTGCATCTCCAGGAGCTGGTACTTCAGGGAGCTGCTGCCGCAGTTGATCACCAGGACGTTCTGCATGGCGCCGTCTTTCCGTTTCAGCCCTGGGCCTGCAGGGCGGTGATGGCCGCGACGTTGACGATGTCCTCGACGCTGCAGCCGCGGCTGAGGTCGTTCACCGCGCCGGCCAGCCCCTGCATGACGGGCCCCACGGCCTCCGCGCCGGCCAGCCTCTGCACGAGCTTGTACCCGATGTTGCCGGCGTCGAGATCCGGGAAGACCAGCACGTTGGCCTTGCCGGCCACCGGGCTGTCGGGGGCCTTGCGCTCGCCGATGGCCGGGACCAGGGCGGCGTCGGCCTGGAGCGGGCCGTCCACCAGCAGCTCGGGGTGGCGATTCTGGAGGATGGCCACGGCCGCCTCCACCTTGTCCACGTCCTGGCCCGTGCCGCTGCCCAGGGTGCTGTAGCTGAGCATGCCCACCCGCGGCTCGAAACCGCAGAGCGCGCGGGCGGTGCGCGCGGTGGCGGCGGCGATGTCGGCCAGCTGCTCGCCATTGGGCTGGGGATTGACGGCGCAATCGCCGAAGACGATCATGCCGTTCTCGCCCAGGGCCCAGTCCGGGCGCACCATCACGAAGCAGCTCGAGACGATGTTGCAGTCCGGGGCGGTGCCGATGATCTGGAAGGCGGACCGCAGGACGTCGCCGGTGCTGCTGACCGCGCCGGCCACCATGCCGTCGGCCCGGCCGCGGCGGACCATCATCGCCCCGAAGAAGAGGGGGTCCTGCATGGCCTCGCGGGCGCCCTCGGCCGTCATCCCCTTCTTCGCGCGCAGCTCGTGATAGGTCTGCGCGTAGGAGTCGAAATCCGGGTCCCGGGCGGGGTCGACCAGGGTCAGGCCGGTGGCATCGAGGCCCAGGGCACCCATCTCGGCGCCGATGGCGTCGGGGTCGCCCAGCAGGATGACCGCGGCGATGGACTCGTCGCGCAGGGTGGCGGCGGCGCGGAGCATGCGCTCGTCCCGGGACTCGGGCAGCACGATGGTCTTGCCCAGCGCGGCGGCCTTGCGGCGCAGTTCGGCGACGAAATCCATGGTCAGACCTTTCGACGGGGCTTCCGGAGCGAGGGGCCAGGGGTCGCTGGCGCTCCGAAAATGGCCCCCTCCGGCGGCGAAGTCAAACGCCCGCGAAGGCGGTCCGGCTGGATGTCTGGTCGGTGAAGAGGGCGTCGAGGTTGAGCGAAATCTGGACCGATCCGGCCCGCCCGGATCAGTCCCGCGCCAGGATGCGCAGCCGGGCCTGGTCGGCCTCGGTGAGCATGTCCTGCAGGGTGAACCCGCGCCAGAAATCCTGCAGCCGGTTGTCGAGGAGCTTCCAGACGTCGTGCGCGACACAGCAGTCGACGCGCTTGCAGGAGGAGGGGTCGTCCACGCACTCCACCAGGTGAGGGTGGGCGTCGAGGGCCTGGATCACGTCCCAGAGGGTGATCTCGCGCGGCTCCCGGGACAGCACGTAGCCTCCCTTGACGCCCTTCTGGCTGACCACCAGGCCGGCGCGGCGCAGGGGGCTGACCACCTGCTCGAGGTACTTGCCGCTGAGCTCCTGCTCCTCCGCGATGGTGGAGATGGACACCGGCGGGCCGCCATGGCCCCTGGCGATGGTCAGGATGGCGCGCAGGCCGTAGCGGACCCGGGTATTGACCTTCATGCGGCTGCTCTCCTCGCCCGTCCCTCGGTGGGGCGGCTCCCCGCGACGACATCCGTTGCCGCCACTGGCCCAATTAAAGACGATGCGGACCCGTCTTTCAAGAACATCGGATCTCGATTCTCAGCCGTGGGAGATCTCCGGCACGTCGCGGACCAGCAGCGGCGCGAGCTGCAGGGGCCGCGTGGTGGCGCGCTTGCGATCGATGTCGTGGTACACGCGTTCGACCTGCTCGGCGGTCAGGCCCACCACGGGGGCGGCCTCGGCCGCGGGGACCCCGGCGTTCCGCGCCCAGAGCAGCAGATCCATCTCCGCGTGGGGCAGCACGAAGTAGAACTCGTCCTGGCCCTGATCCAGGCTGTACGTGTCGGTGGTGGGCGTGGAGTCGCAGATCGGCGCCGGCAGCTCCAGGTGGCGGGCCATGGCGTAGACCTGGGTCTTGAAGAGGTGGGCGATGGGCTTGATGTCCGCCGAGCCGTCGCCGTTCTTGACGAAGAAACCCTGGTCGTACTCCAGGCGGTTGGGCGTGCCGGCCACGGCGTAGTTCAGGCGATCGGCGTGATAGTACTCCAGGGTCTTGCGGACGCGCTGCTTGAAGTTGGTGGCGGCCACGATCTGCAGGTACGACTGCACCGGCAGGCGCTCCTCGTGACGGTTGCCGTCGGGATCCTCCACCACCAGGCGGTAGAGGTTCAGCCGGTCGGAATCCAGCAGGCCGCCCGGCAGCACGATCTTCGACCTCCAGCCCGGCCCGAAGTCCGGGAACACGGTCTGCACGGCCTCGTCGTACCGGCGGTAGCAGCCGATGGCGGCCAGGGTGGGCTGGATGTCCTCCACCACGTGGTCGATGCCGAGGTGCTCGCAGAGCAGCGAGCCGAGCTGCACGCTGGCGGAGGAGGAGTCGCGCTCGGGCATCAGCAGGCCGAAGACCTTGCGGGGCCCGAAGGCGCGCACGGCCAGCCCGGCGGTGACGCTGCTGTCGATGCCGCCGGAGATGGCCACCACCAGGCCGCGGCGCCGGAGCGTCCGCGTCACCAGCTCGCGCATGGTCCGGACGATATGGTCGGTTTCCTGATGCAGATCGAGATCCAGGGACTGTCGGCTGAACATATCGGACTCCACGGGTCGAGGGATCGGGCGAACGGGACTCCGCGAATGGGCAGGAAGATACGCGGAGCCCGTCCGGTCGTCCACCCCGCCGCGATGCCCATTGGACAAACGGCAGGCCGCCACCTATCCTGTCGCCCCAAAATCCGCCAGGAGGACCAGCCATGACCCCAGAGGATCGCCGCCACTTCATCCGGACCCTGCCGCTGGCCGAGCTGCATCGGCACTTCGACGGCTCCTGCCGACCGAAGACCCTCTGGGAGTACTCCGAGAAGTACTACCGCGCCGTCCCCGGCCTCGATTACGAGGAGTTCCGCCACTACCTGCAGTGGGACGACGCCAAGGACCGCAACCTGCTCGACTACCTCAGCAAGTTCGACCTGCCCCTGCAGTACACGCAGTTCTACGAGAACATCAAGCGCATCGCCTACGAGATCGCCGAGGACGCCTACAACGAGGGCATCCGCGTCCTGGAGCTGCGCACCAATCCCTTCATCCATCGTCGCGCCGGCCTCTCCACGCGGCAGGTGGTCCACGCCACGCGCAAGGGGCTGGCCCGGTTCGGCGAGGCGCATCCGGACTTCCGCGCGGGCATCGTGATCATCGCCATGCGCAACCACGGCGGCAACATGGCGCGGGTGCTGCTGCGCGAGGTGATCGGCGAGAAGGCCGAGTGGCACAACGGCCCCGGCGTGATCGGGTTCGACATCGCCGGCGCCGAGCCGCCCTTCCCGCCCATCCTCTTCGCCAAGGCCTACGAGCTGGCCGGCAAGATGGGGCTGGGCACCACCGTCCACGCTGGCGAGGCCACCGGCCCGGAGCGGGTCTGGGAGGCGGTGGAGAACCTGGCGCCGCGGCGCATCGGCCACGGCACCAGCGCCGCCCGCGATCCCGAGCTGCTGCGGCGCCTCGCGCGCGACGGCATCGTGGTGGAGTGCTGCCTGACGTCGAACATCCACACCGGCGCCATCGATCGCTA
>JAASSM010000176.1 GCA_021767885.1 bacterium
CCGAGCAGGACCGCCCCGCCGGCCACCACGGCCACCGCGGCGAGGGTCCGGCCACGCCGGCGCAGCATGGCCAGCAGGACCTCTCGGTAGCGCCGGTAGAACGAGGACTGGAACGGCTCGGTGTCGGGCGTACTCCGCCGCCGGACCCTCAGGAAGAGGACGCAGGCCAGCGGGATCAGCGTCTGCGACAGCACCCAGGAGGCCAGCAGCGTGATGGCCACCACCTCGAAGAGGTGCGAGGTGTACTCGCCCGTGCTCGACTCGGCCAGGTAGATGGGCAGGAACGCGGCCGCGGTGGTCAGCGAGGAGACCAGCAGGGGCGACCGCAGCTCGCCGGCCGCGCCGATGGCCGCGTCGGTGGCCGCCTCCCCGCGCTCCATCCGCACCATGATGGCCTCGGACATGACGATGGCGTTGTCCACCAGCAGGCCCAGGGCGATGATGAGCGAGGAGATGGAGATGGTGTTCAGGCTGATGTCGCCGGCCTTCATCAGTGCCATGGCCGCCAGCATGGTCAGCGGGATCAGCGAGGCCACCACCAGGCCGGTCCGCAGGCCGAGGAAGACCAGCATCAGGGCCATGACGATCCCCACCGCCTGCAGCAGGTTGCGGACGAACCGCGCCACGTTCTGCTGCACGCGGTCGGGCTGGAAGTAGACCGTGTCGATGGTCACGCCGGCCGGGGCCTCTCCGCGCAGCCGGTCCATCACCGCGTCGGTGCGCCGGCCGAGATCCACGATGTTCCCGTCGGGATGCATGGCGACGCCGATGCCCACGGCCGGTTGGCCGCTGCTGCGGACCAGGACCGAACGGGGCTCGGCGAAGCCACGGCGGATGGTGGCCAGGTCGCCGAGAGCCAGCGCCTCGCCGGTGTCGGGATGGATGAGCACGGTGCGGCGGAGCTGATCCAGGCTCTCCAGGTTGCCGGTGGTGCGCAGGAGGATGCGCTCCTGCCCGGTCTGCAGGGCCCCGGCGGGGGCCAGGACGTTGCGGGCCGCCAGCAACCGCCGCAACTGGGACGGCCGCAGCCCCACCGCGGCCAGCCGGGCGGGGTCGTACTCCACCCAGATCCGCTCCGGCTGCACGCCGTAGAGCTCCACCTTGGCCACGTCGTCGACCAGCAGCAGCCGGTCGCGCGCGGTCTCGGCCAGCGCCTCGCGGTCGCGCGGCGACAGGTCGGCCCCGGCCACGGTGTAGATGATGCCGAAGACGTCCCCGAACTCGTCGTCCACGAACGGCCCCCTGGCGCCTCGCGGCAGGCGGTCGCCGACGCGCTCCAGCTTGCGGCGCAGCGAGTCGAAGATGGGACGCATCTCCGTGTAGCGCTCCTGGAAGTGCACGTAGATCAGGGACGACCCGTGCCGCGACTCGCTGCGGATCTCGTCCAGCTCGGGGATCTGCTGGATCCGCTCGGACACCGGGTCGGTCACCAGCCGCTCCACCTGCTCCGGGGTGGCGCCGGGCAGCAACGTGCGCACCACGGCGGTGCGGATGGTGAAGCCGGGGTCCTCGGCCTGGGGCAGCGTCGCGTAGGACCAGGCGCCCAGCGCGGCGATGAGCACCAGGGCGGTGCCGGTGACGTGACGGCGCGTGATGGCCAGGCGGGTCACGGTCTCGGCCTCCGGGTGCGGGTGCGGCGGCGCCTCACGGCAGCGGGCGGCGGCGGGGCCGGACCGGTCGCCCAGCGTCGATGTCGTCGAGGCCGGCGGACACGACGCGCTCGCCCGCTCGCACGCCGCCACGGATCTCCAGCTCGCCGCCCCGCAGCGCACCCACGCGCACGGGCCGCCGGTCGGCCGTGACCACGGAGTCGTCGGGGGCGCCGGCGAGCACGTACACGAAGCGGCCGTCCCGGTCCTCGCCCACGGCGGCGGCCGGGACCAGCACGGTGGTCGTGTCGCCCGATGCGGGCCCCAGCCGGGCCTCGGCGGCCATCCCCGGTCGCAGGCGCGGGGCCGGCGGCAGGGTCACGGTGACCGGGTAGGTGGTGGCGAAGCCCGTGGGCGAGACGCCCACCTCGGTGATCTCGCCGGCCAGGGTGTCCGCGAGCGCGGGCACCGTGACGGTGGCGGGCTGACCCGCGGCGAGCCGGCCGACGAGGTCCGCCGGCACCGCCAGGTTCACCTGCAGTCGACCGGTCGCCGTCAGCAGCACCGCCGGACGGCCAGGGGCCAGCACGACCCCCACCTCGGCGGGGACCGCCGCCACCTCGCCCGCGTACGGCGCCTGGAGCCGGGTGTGCGCGAGCTGGCGCCGGGCGAGCCGGTGACGTTGCCGGGCGGCCTGCCACCGGGCACGCGCGGCCGCATGAGCCGCCGCGGCGGCGTCGAGATCCTGCTCGCTGGCGTTGCCGTGCTCCCAGAGGGCCTGGAGCCGGCGGTGGCGCTGCTCGGCGTTCTCGCGAGCCGCATCGGCGGCCGCGACGGCCGCCGCGGCCTCGTGGACCTGCAGACGACGGTCCTCGGCGTCGAGGGTGGCGAGCAGGGCGTCGGCAGCCACCGGTTCGCCCACGCTGACGAGCACGCTGTCCACCCGTCCCGCCACCTCGAAGGCCAGCGCCGTGGCGGTGTCCGCGACCACGACGCCGCTGAAGCGCCGGGTCGCGGGCGCGTCTGCCGGACGGGCCTCCGCCCAGAGGACGACGGGCGGCTGCGGGGCCGGCGGCGGCGCGTCCTCGCCACAGCCGGCCCCGAGCGGCCCGCCGATCAGCACGACGGCCAGGAACCATCCGGTCGCACGACCGCGCATCCTGGACCTACTTCTCCAGCAGGAAGCTGATCTTCGCATTGATGCGGTAGTTCGTGATCTTGCCGTCCTCCACGTCGGCCTGCAGGTCCTTGATGTAGAGGGACTTGATGTTGCGCACGCTCTGCTGGGCCTCGCCGAGCGCCTGCTCGGCCGCATCCTCCCAGCCCTCGGGCGACTGGGCGAGAACCTCGATCACCTTGACGATGGCCATGACGTCTCTCCTCTCTCTGCTCGGGTTCCATCTCTTCTCCGCCGCCCGCTAGTCGGACAGCGCGATCACCGACGTGGCGATGAAGACACGCCGGTCGAAGAGGTCGTGGTCGATGTCGCCGCGCACGGTGACCACGTCACCCACGGCGAGGCGCGGACGGCCCTCCCGGTCGAGGGGATCGTGGGGCATCTGGCCGACCCTCACGGTGATGCCGCGCGTGCCGGTGTAGAGCTCGAACGATTCCTCCCCCACCGCGGTGATGGCGCCCTGCAGGACGGTGGTGGACACGGCCGCCGGGACGTCGACCACGTGGCGGTAGACGTCCTCCTCGTCGATGGCGCTGGCGTGGAAGGCCGTCCCCAGCTTCTCCACGTACACGCGGTCGGCCTCGATGGTGGTCCTCTCGAGCAGGTCGTCGTCGACCACGCCGTAGACGGTGACCCGGTCGCCCTCCACCAGCCTGTAGGCGTCGGCATCGCGGTCGCCGTCGTCGAACTCGACGGTCACCGTGCCATCGCCGTGATCGAGCACGAACAGGTTGCGCTCCACGCTGGCCACCTCGCCGGTGAGGCTGATGGTGGTCTGGTCCGCCCGCTCGTGCGGATCGGGATCGGCCGCCACGGCTGGCGCGGCGGCCAGGGCCGCCGCGAGCAGCGCGGGGGCGAGGGCCTGCGGCACGATGCGGTTGCGCATGGCGATTCCTTTCGGGTTGGCGGCTCGCCGGTGTCCCGGGGCCGCGACGCTCCGGGGCGGGCGCCGCGCCTCCGGCCTCTGCAGTGCACCTTAGCCCCGAATGCCGCGGCCGAAATGGGGCCTCGTCCCAGACCCGGTCCCGCCGACCGCATCTACGCTGGGAGGGCACGCGACCCCGACCCCCCGCGCCGGATCCCATCCGGGACGCCGGCCGGAGAAAGGACCGCAAGATGTTCCTGGTCGACCTCGCCTTCGCCTTGCTGTTCGCCTTCCTGGTCGCCGCCGTGCTGGCCGGACTGTTCGGCTGGCGCCACCCCGCGCGCCGCGAGGAGGACACCGCCTGGCCCGGCGCCATCTTCCTGTTCTTCCTGCTGTTCTTCCTGATCTGGGCGGGCGGTGCCTGGGTGGGGCCGTTCGGCCCCCTGCTCTGGGCCAGCGCCTGGCTCCCGTTCCTGGTGGTGGGACTGGTCATCGGCCTGGTGATCCTGGCGGTGGCCGAGCCCCGACGCCCGCGCCGGCCCGCCCCGCGGGAGCCGCTGGACGAGGAGCGCGCCACCCGCGGCGCGATGATCTACGGGGCCTTCTTCTGGATCCTGCTGCTGGTCCTGCTCCTGGCCATCGTGGTCGCTTATGCGGACTAGGGGCGGACCCCGACGCGCCAATGGGACGCGCCCCGATGGACGGCCGCCCCGGCGGCCACCATCCTCGGCAGCGCCCCACCGTCCCGGAATCCCGCGGGCCTCAGCCCGCGACGTCCGCCGCGAGGACCGCGGCGAGGAGCCGCCATGACCACGGCATTCCACAAGGACCCCCACCGGCGATCCGGCGTCCACGTGCAGGCGCCGTCACGGCAGATGTCCCGGCGCCCCCCGGCCAACCGCCCCACGGTGCTGATCGTGGAGGACGAGCCCCATCTCTCGCTGCTCTACGAGGCCGAGCTGCGCCGCGAGGGCTTCGACACGCTCACCGCCGGCGACGGACGCAGTTGCCTGGACAACCTGCTGAGCATGGAGGTGGACCTGGTGGTCCTGGATCTGCGCATGCCCGGCATGGACGGCATCGATCTGCTGGCGCGCATCCGGGGCCTGGACCGGACCATCCCCGTGCTCATCAACACCGCCTACTCGGAGTACGCGAACAACTACCTCACCTGGTCCGCCGACGACTTCGTGGTCAAGTCCTCGGACACCAGCGAGCTGGTCCTGCGCTGCCGTGAGCTGGTGGAGAGGGTCCGGCGCTGAGGAGCCGTGACGGGCATCGGCGCCCCCGTGGCGCCGGCGCCCGCCGTGTCCGCCTTTCCCGCCGCCCGCCGGCCCGCCGCGGCAGCCGCCACGTCCCCGGTGGCCCGGTCCATCCTCCCTCGCCCGCCGGCACCTCCCATGCTAGACTGACGCCATCGCGCGAGGGCCGGCTCCGGGCTGCAACCCGGAGCAGTCCGCCCGCGTAGCCGCCAGGTGACGAGCGCCTTCACCCATCGAGGTCCCGATGATCCGCTTCTTCGTCGACCATCCCGTGGCCACCTGGATGCTGTTCGCCGCGCTGATGGTGTGCGGACTGTATGCCGTGCCGCGCCTGGACATCGAGGCGATGCCGGAGACCGACCTGCCCAAGCTCACGGTCTTCACCCGCTGGAACGGCGCCAGCCCCTCGGCCATCCAGCGGTCCATCACCCTGC
>JAASSM010000177.1 GCA_021767885.1 bacterium
GACGCCACCTTCCAGGACTACAACACCTGGAACGACAACGTGGTCTGCGTCAAGCCGGGCAGCGCGTTCCCCGACCGGGTGGTGGTGATCGGCGCCCACTACGACTCCATCAACCCCAGCAACAACGCCGATGCCCCCGGCGCGGACGACAACGCCACCGGCACCGTCGGCGTGCTGGCCGCCGCCCGCGCCCTGGCGCCGTACGAGTTCGAGAACACCGTGGTCTTCATCGCCTTCAGCGGCGAGGAGCAGGGCCTCTACGGCAGCGACGCCTGGGCCAGCCAGGCCGCCGCCGCGGGCACCGACGTGATCGGCGCCATCGCCCTGGACATGCTGGGCTACCGCCAGAACGGCGACGCCGCCGACATCGACATCATCACCGACGCGGCGAGCCAGCCGCTGCGCGACCTGGTGGACGTGGCGGTGGCCGACTACGTCCCCGGCCACGCGGCGGTCACCGGCGCCCTGCCGGGCGGCGCGAGCAGCGACCACGCCAGCTTCTGGAGCAACGGTTACCGGGCCATCCTCTTCTTCGAGGACACCGGCAGCTACAGCCCCTACATCCACTCCAGCAACGACGTGATCGGCCCCAGCGTGAACGACTTCCTCTTCTATCAGCGCAACGTCCAGACCGCCGTGGCCACCCTGGCGCTGCTGGCCGAGCCCTTCCGCATCGCCATCGAGCACCAGGCGCTGGCCAACACCGACCAGGCCGGCCCCTTCGCGGTGGACTGCGTGATCCGCGCCGCGGAGGCCCTCGATCCCGCCACCCTGCAGCTGCGCTGGCGCGCCGACGGCGGCCCCTTCGCCAGCGTGCCGCTGCAGCCGGCCGGCGCGCCCGACGCGTACACCGCCCAGATCCCCGCCCAGCCCTCCGGCACCCTGGTGGAGTACTACCTCGAGGCCGCCGACGTCCTCGCCCGCACGGCCACCGACCCGGTCGACGCCCCCGCCGCGCTGCACGGCTTCCGCACCGGTCTGGACCTGATCCTGGTGGACGACGTGGAGACCGACCAGGGCTGGTCGCTGCTGGCCCCCGGCGACGACGCCTCCACCGGACGCTGGGAGCGCGTCGATCCGGTGGGGACGGCCTACCAGCCCGAGGACGACCACACCCCGCCGCCGGGGACCATCTGCTTCGTCACCGGCAACGCCGCCCCCGGGCAGCCCAACGGCGCCCAGGACGTGGACGGCGGGCGCACCACCCTGACCTCGCCGGTCTTCGACCTCGGCGGCGCCGACTGGGCCGAGATCAGCTACTGGCGCTACTACGTCCTGGAGACCACCCTCGACGACGAGTTCGTGGTGGACATCAGCAACGACGGCGGCAGCACCTGGACCAACCTCGAGACCGTGACCGCCACCACCGGCTGGGTGCAGGCCGCGTTCACGCTGGACCAGCTGCCGGTGGCGGCCTCGGACCAGATGCGACTGCGCTTCATCGCCGCCGACGAGGGCGGCGGCTCGCTGGTGGAGGCCCTGATCGACGACGTGGCCATCGTGGCCGCTCGCGGCGCCACGACGCCGGTGCAGACGCCCCCCGCCGCGGTGGCCCCCACGCTGGCCGCGCAACCCAACCCCTTCAACCCGGCCACGCGCCTGAGCTACACGCTGCCCCGGGACGGCCTGGCCGAGCTGCGCGTCCTGGACGCCCGCGGGCGCGTGGTGGCGCGGCCGCTGCGCCAGGAGCGTCCCGCCGGCGCCGGCGCGGTGGACTGGCAGGCCCGGGGCCTGGCCAGCGGCGTCTACTTCGCCCAGCTCCGGCTCGACGGGGTGCCGCTGGTGACCACCAAGCTCACGCTGCTGCAGTAGCCGCCACGGACCTCGCCCCGGGGCCCGGCAACCCGCCCCGTGGCCTCCCCGTACAGACGACCCCGGCGCCGCACGCGCCGGGGTCGTCTGCATCCTCGCAGAAATCGTCCGGCCGTGATAAACCCATGGGCCACGGGGACCGTCCAAGAGACGACCCGAACCGAGGCCATCAAGAGGAGCGCCGATGCACGCCGCACCACAACCGCAGCTCAGGAGCCTGCCCCGCCGGGACGATCCGGTGGCGGCCGCCCGCGCGGGCGACCGGGCAGCCTTCGAGCGGCTCTACCGCGAGCACGTGGGCCACGTCTACGCCCTGTGCCTGCGCATGAGCGCGGACGTGGACCTGGCCCAGCAGCTGACCCAGGATGCCTTCGTGCAGGCCTGGCGCAAGCTGCCGGGATTCCGGGGCGACAGCGCCTTCGGCACCTGGCTCCACCGGCTGACGGTCAACGTGGTCCTGGACTGGCGGCGGGCGGAGGCCCGGCGCCGGGGCAAGGAGACGGCGGTCGATCCGCTGGAACAGCTGGACGTGGTGGCCGGATCGCGGCCGCTGGCCCCCGCCGCGGTGGGCGAGCGACTGGATCTCGAGCAGGCCATGGCCACGCTGCCCGACGGGGCGCGCACCGTCTTCGTGCTGCACGAGGTGGAAGGCCACCCGGTCAAGGAGGTCGCCGACCTCCTGCAGGTGGCCGAGGGTACGGTGAAGGCCCAGCTCTTCCGGGCCCGCCGTCTACTGAGGGAGGTCCTGCGATGACCCCGCGCGATCCGCTGCACGACCAGGCCCGCGATCTGCCCCGCGAGATCGCCCCGCCCCGCGACCTGTGGCCCGACATCGCCGCCCGCCTCGATGCGGTGGAGCGCGATCCGGACGCCGGCGCGGACGAGGCCCGCGACGCCGAGGCGGACGCCGCATCGCCGGCGGTCCGGTCCTGGCGCGAGCGCCTGGGCCTGCATCCGGCCGCCGCGGCCGCCGCCCTGGTGGCGGCCACGCTCGCGGTGGTCCTGCTGGCCGGCCCGGACCGCATCGGTGCGCCGTCGCCGCAGCTTCCGGGCGGCGGTGGGCCGTCGCTCCGGGCGGACGCCGGCACCCTCTCCACCCTGGAGGACGGCTACGCCACCGTGCGGGCCGACCTGGTCACCGTCCTGGACACCCGTTGCGACCAGTGGCCGGGAGGCGCCTGCGAGGGCCTCCGGACGGGTCTCAGTGAACTGGATCAGACGGCGCAGGAGCTCCGCGCCGCCCTGCGGCAGGCGCCGCCGGGCAGCGAGGCCGCGCGTCAGCTGACCGTTCGATACCAGCGCACCCTGGAGCAGGCGCGTGGCCTGGCCGGCCACGCCGCCCGGCTCTGACAGCACCGGAGGTTCCCCATGAACCGGCACCATCGCTTCCCCGGTCTGCTCGCCGTCGCCGCGGTCCTCGTCTGGGCCCTCCCGGCGCTGGCGCAGCAGGCCATCGACGAGACCCGCTCGGTGGACAAGGACGCCACCATCACCATCGAGGTGCTCGCCGGCCGCGTGGCCGTCGAGACCTGGAACAAGGGCGAGGTCCACATCACCGGCACCCTCGATCCCAAGGCCGAGGAGCTGCGCATCGAGGGCGGCGGCGGTCGCCTGCAGATCGAGGTGGAATATCCGGACCGCATCCGGGACATCGACGAGGGGTCGGACCTGCGGATCCGCGTGCCCGAGGAGGCGGACGTGGAGATCAGCACCGTGTCGGCCGACGTGACCGTGGACGACGTGCGGGGCGACGTGGACATCGAGACCGTCAGCGGCGAGGTGGGCGTGCGCGGCGAGCCGGCCGAGCTCGAGGTCGAGAGCGTCAGCGGCGTGCTGGACATCGACGTGAAGACCGACACTGCCTCGCTGACCTGCGTCTCTGGCGACCTGAAGGTGCGCGGCGTGCGGCGGGACCTCGAGTGCGCCGTGGTCAGCGGCTCCATCGAGGTGGATGCCGGCAAGGACATGATGTCCCTGGAGTGCGAGACCGTCTCCGGCGACATCACCGTCACCGGCGAGCTGCCCGGCAGGGCCGACTGGAGCCTGAGCGCCCACAGCGGCGACATCACCGTGCTGCTGAGCGGGGACGTGGACGCGGAGTTCGAGATCGAGACCTTCTCCGGCGAGATCAACGACGTCTTCGGCCACCAGGCCCGCCGCACCAGCAAGTACGCCCCCGGCAGCGAGCTCGAGGCCACCGTGGGCGACGGCAGCGCCACCGTGGACATCGAGGCCTTCAGCGGCGAGGTCACCGTGCGCAAGAAGTAGCGGACCCGCGGAACACCAGCCCACGAAAAAGGACTCACGGCCCCTGCCGTGAGTCCTTTTCATGTCGCTGGTACGCCGCCAGGGACTCGAACCCCGAACCCGCTGATTAAGAGTCAGCTGCTCTGCCAGTTGAGCTAGCGGCGCACCGGAGCGCGAACTTGTGCCCGCACGCGGGCGTGCCTATCCTGACTCGCCGTGCGGGTTCCGGAATCTAAAGCCGGGGCCCACCGTTGTCAAGGAACGGTCAGGAGGTCCCGGGGCCCCGGCCGATCGCCTCCGTGCTGGGCGGGAAACCGCCCCCCGGACTAAAGGTTCCGCTTATTTCGCGAGCCGGACCCGGCGACCCCGGGTCGGCCCTCATCGCCGCGAGAGGACCCCCATGCGCACGCTCCGTACCCGCCGCAATCGCGCCCGCCACGTGGTCGACGTCCTGCGCCGCGAGTTCCCCGACAGCCGCTGCAGCCTCGAGCATCGCGATGCCTGGCAGCTGCTGGTGGCCACCATCCTGTCCGCCCAGTGCACCGACGCGCGGGTCAACCAGGTCACGCCGGCCTTCTTCGCCGCCTTCCCCACCGTCGCGGACGTGGCCGCGGCGCCGGCCGAGGCCATCGAGGAGGCCATCCGCTCCACGGGCTTCTACCGCAACAAGGCCCGGAGCATCCAGGGGGCCGCCCGCGCCGTCCTCGAGCGCCACGACGGCGAGGTGCCCGACACCCTGGAGGAGCTGGTGAAGCTGCCGGGCGTGGGCCGCAAGACCGCCAACGTGGTGCTCGGGGAGATCTGGAACCGGCCCGGCGGCGTGGTGGTGGACACGCACGTCAGCCGCATCGCGCGGAAGCTGGGGCTGACCGACACCACCGATCCCGTCAAGGCGGAGCAGCAGCTGAACCAGGTGCTGCCCGCCGCGGACTGGCGGGATTTCACCCACCTGATCATCGACCACGGCCGCAAGACCTGTCGCGCCCGGGCCCCGCGTTGTGACGCCTGCCCCATCTACCGGTGGTGCGAGACCCGCGCCTGAGGGCCCGAGGATCCGCTTGTGAGCTCCGGGATCGCCGTGCTAAGCTCGCGTCGTTGCAGGGCGTAGCCGCGTCACGGTCGCACCTGCTCATCTGGAGAGCTCACCAGGAGAGGGGACCCGGGCGTCGCCGATCGGCGCCGCATCCGGGCCACCAGCGGCGGGGGCCGCAAGGAGGGAGCACATGAGCGGGGCGACACGGCCGGATCCGCTGCCAGACGCTGCGGC
>JAASSM010000178.1 GCA_021767885.1 bacterium
GCCATGGACACCCTCGTCGGCCGCCATGGCCGGCGCGGACAGGCGGAGGTCCTGGCGGCGCTCCCCGTCCTGCAGGAGCAACTGGCCGCCGCGGGCGCCCTCGACGCGCCCCCGCGGCGATTCCCGCGGGAAGACGATCCCGACTGCCTGCCCAGCCTCATCTGGTGGCAGGCCGCCCACGGCCTGCGCAGCGACGACCTCGCCGTCCGCACCCTGGCCGCACCGCTGCTGGCCGACCTGCCCGGCGCCGCCTCACGCCAGGTGGTGCTCGAGGCCTGGCGTGCGGAGCAGCGCCCCGGGCGCCGCGAGCGCGAGGTGCTGCTGGCCCTGCTCGCGGCCATGGGCCAGCTGTGGTCCACCGACCGGCCCGACACCCTGGATTTCCATCCCCGCTGCGCCGAGTGCCAGTTCCTCGCCGGTGGAGGGCGTGGCCTGGTGCCCGGCCCGGCTCCGGCGAGCGAGGCTGGCATCGGCGGATCCGACCTGGCCGGCCCGCCCGATTCGCTCCTCGCTCAGCCGGCCGACAGCCTGCGCAGCCGGGCCGCCCGGGCGCTGCGCGAGGGCTTCGCCTGGCCGGACCTGACCATCCGGCTGGCCGCCCGCGAGGCCGCCCTGGCCACGGGCCTGCTGCCGCCGGCGCTCACCCCCGCCGCCGCCAGCCTGCGCGAGACCATGCCGGCCCACCGGCGGCATCCGGACCAGCCCCCGCTGACCCGCGACCCCGGCGCCCGGGAGATCCGCTGCGTCACCGACGCCGGCACGTTCACCATCCGCCTCGCCGACGCCGCCGCGCCCAACGCCACGGCCGCCCTCGTCGCCCTGGCCCGGCGCGGCTTCCACGATGGCCTGACCTTCCATCGCGTGGCCCCGACTTCGTGATCCAGGGCGGCTGCCCCCGCGGCGACGGCTGGGGCGGGCCAGGCTGGACCGTGCGCAGCGAGTGGTCCCGCACGCCATTCCGTCGGGGCACCGTGGGCCTCGCCCACTCCGGCAAGGATACCGGCGGCAGCCAGTGGTTCGTCTGCCTGAGCGACCAGCCCCACCTCGACGGCCGCTACACCGTCCTCGGCGAGGTCACCGCGGGCATGGAGGTGGTCGACCGCATCGTGCGCGGTGACACGTACCGCCTCGAGGTGCAGGACGGCGACGCTCCGGAATATCGGACGACACCGGTGTCCGATTGACCCGGCGGGCCGCCGTGCGTACCGTGACGGAGGACGCGCTCGCCCCCAGCGAAGGGATCCCGCATGCCGACCGCCCCGCGCGCGCTGCGCACCATGCTCCTGGCCGCCACGCTGTCGACCGCCCTCGCGCTGGCCCCCGGAGCCGCCGCCCAGCCCGGCGCCGGGGCCACGATCATCGGCAGCGGCCTGAGCGGCCGCCCCTTCGTGCTCGAGGACGACCTCGTCCTCGAGAACCTGGGCCTCTACGAGGCGGTCCGGGCCTATGACGATCCCGCGGCCCCCACCTGGTTCGACCTCTACGACCACTCCCAGGACGGCTACTGGGACCGGGTGCTGCACGACGACGGCCTGGTGGTGGCGCTGCGCGACGGCAGCCCCGCCGGCCTGGACGTGGTGGACGTGAGCGATCCCACCGACCTGCGCCCCCTGGCCTCCCTGGGCGGTGCGAGCTACACCGGCGCCTGGCTCGACGGCCGGGCCCTGGTGGTGAGCCTGCCCGCGGCGCTGCTCAGCTACGATCTCGCCGACCCCACCACGCCCGCGTTCCGCAGCGTGGCGGTGATCGCCGAGCACGCCGGCCGCCGCTGGCTCACCGGCGTGGGCGACGTGCTGCTGGCGGTGGCGGGACCGGCCACGCTGCAGGCCTTCGACGCCTCCGACCCCCTGCTGCTCACGGACCTGGGAGCGCGGCCGCTGGACGCCCAGCGCATCGACGCCCTCGCCGCCGGCGACGGTGTGCTCTACGCGCTGCTGGCCACCACCGCCGGCGGCCAGACGGCGGTGGATCTGGCCACCTACGCCGTCCAGGGCGATGGCAGCCTGGTCGCCACCGACCGCCGCAACCTGGTCACCGCGCGCGAGGCCGCAGGCACCCACCTGGTCCGGCGGGGCCAGCTGCTCCTGGCCGCGGCGGGCAGCGTCCACGCCCTGGACGTGACCGCACCCACGACCCCGGCCCCGGTCTGGCAGCTGCCCCACGCGCCGGACCACCTCGAGCTCAGCGCGCGCCGCATGTTCGTCGCCGCGGACGGTGTCCTGCACATCTACGACCGTCCCGCCAGCGGCCAGGCGCCGGCCGCGCCGGTGACCCGCGAGATGCTGCCCCGGCTGCAGACCATCGCCGGCAGCGGCCCCGACCAGACCGCCCAGATGTACGACGACCGCAGCCTGCTGCGGCCCATCGACGCGCGCAACCCCGCCCACCCGGTGCTCGGCCCCGCCTTCGAGACCGGCGTCGACGGCGCCTTCGTCCAGCACGGGACCCTGGGCGTCATGCGCGCCAGCGCGGGCATCCTGCAGCTCATCGAGCTCTCCGATCCCACCGCCCCGGTGCTGCTCGGTCGTCTGCAGGAGGAGGCCACGTACCTCAACGCGACCCTCGGCAAGAACGTGCTGGCCCTCGAGGCCGTGCGCGAGTCCATCGAGCTGCGTCTGTACGACCTCGCCGACCCCACCGACCTGACGCTGGCGGCGGCCATCGAGGACTACGGCACCCTGGACGTCGGCGCCGACCTGCTCGTGGTCCGGCGCCTGAACCGGATCCAGATCTACGACATCGCCGATCTCTCCCGTCCCAAGCGCGCCAGCGCGCCGGGCGTGGTGGGCAGCGTGCTCGACGCCACCATCGCCCAGGGACACGTCTACGTGCTCGCCGAGGTGGCGCCGGGCTCGGTGGTCCTGCACGCCCTCGACGTGGCCGACCCGCGGGACCCCATCCTGCGCGCCACCACGCCGCTGAGCCATTACGCCGCCGACCTGACGCTCCACGGGGACCGGCTGTACGCCACGGGCTTCATCTGGGGACACATCGTGAGCCTGGCCGAACCCGCCGCGCCACGGCAGGCGGCGGTCTTCCCGGCCTGGGGGCAGTCCGGTCGGGGCCTGGCCTTCAACGGCGACGTGACCACCGTGGGCGGCTGGCTGCTCTCCCTGCGGGACGAGACGTTCGCCCCCACCGCGGTCGGCGACCAGGGGCCGCCACGCGCCCCGGCGGTGGTCCTGCAGGCCGCCCCCAACCCCTTCAACCCGGCCACCACCATCCGCTTCGCCCTCGACCGCGTCCGCGAGGTCACGCTATCGGTGCACGACCTGCGCGGACGCCACGTGACCGACCTGCTCTCGGGCTCCCTGCCCGCAGGCGAACACCGGGCCACCTGGCGGGGCCGCGACGCCTCCGGGCGGCCGGTGGCCAGCGGCCCCTACCTGCTGCGCCTGCACGGCCCGGGCCTGGAGGCCACGCGGATGGTCACCCTGGTCAAGTGACGCGCGGCATCAACCGCGCAGGGCCCGGGCCAGCGTCCCCCAGGTGGGGGCCGCGCCGTAGAGCAGGATGCCGGCCCGGAAGAGCTTGCCGGCCGCCTTGTTGGCCAGCCAGATGGTGCCGATCAGCAACGCCCACGAGAGCAGCACCTGCCACAGCGGCGGGTTGCTCACGCTGATGCGCATGAACATGATGATGGGCGAGAAGAACGGCACCAGGGAGAGGATCACCGCCAGCAACGTGTCCGGGGCGCGGATCACCAGCATCATCAGCATGATGGGCACCACCATGCCCATGGTCAGGATGCCGGCGAACTGCTGCGCATCCTGCACCGAGTTGCACATGGCGCCGACGCCGGCATAGAGGCTGGCGTAGAGGAAGTACCCGAACAGGTAGAAGAGCAGGAAGTTCAGCCAGAACCAGGGGCCGAAGAGGCCCAGGTCCACCTCGGCGCCACCCACGGCGATGCCCTGCCCGGAGGCCACCAGGCCGGCAGCCGTCCAGACCGCCACCTGGGTGAGCGCGGCCAGTCCGATCCCCAGGACCTTGCCCATCATGAGCTGCTCGGGCCGCAGGCTGGCCAGCAGGACCTCCACCATGCGGCTGCCCTTCTCCTCGATCACCACGGTGAGGTTCTGCTGTCCGTAGACCAGGACCATGAAGTAGATGATCATCACCATGAAGATGCCGCCGATGATCCCCACCTCGGAGTTCTGCTCGGACTCCGCCTCGGCCGTCAACTGCAGCGTGGACCACTGGCTGCGGGCGAGGATGAAGTCGTGCTGGTCGGCGGGCACGCCGGCGCGATCGAAGCGCTCCTCGCGCAGGACGTGATTAAGCGCCGGTTGCAGGGTGCGCTCGCGCAGGACCGCGGTGCCCACGGCGGTGTTGTAGAACGTCACCTGCGGATCGTCGAAGAAGGCCGCGCCGATGAGCAGGCCGGCGTCGACCTCCTCGTCCAGGACCATCTGCTTGAGCTGCTCCACGCAGGCCTCCGGATCCCCGGAACACGCGACGGTCTCGAGGGTGACGAAGTCCGCCCCGCGGTCGGCGAGCTCGGCCGCCAGGCGCGGCAGCACGGTCCCCGACAGATCCAGCACGGCCACCGTCCGGTCCTGATCGCCACCGACCTCCGCCAGCAGCGTGGGCCCGAGGATGAGCGCCATCATGAACACCGGACCGAGCAGCGTGCCGATCACGAAGGACTTGCTCCGCACCCGCTCCAGGTACTCCTTGCGCACCACGGTCAGCACCTTGCTCATGTCCCGCTCCTCTCGCCGGCGGCCGGCCGGTCGGCCGCCGCCGCGGCCCGCTCGCCGCGCTGCCGGAGCACCGCGGTCAGGAAGATCTCGCCCAGGGTGGGCCGGTTCGCCGTGAAGAGCGACAGCTCCCCAGCCGCCGACAGCGGCTCGAGCAGGCGCTGGGGGTCATGGTCCGGCTGCAGTTCCAGGCGCCAGGTCCCCTCGTCCAGCCGCCGGTCCACCACGCCGGGGAGGTCCGCCGGCGGCGACTCCCCGTCGCGATACGCCACGCGCACCATGTGGAAGGGGAAGGCGGCACGCACCTGGTCCAGCGAACCGTCCAGGATCTTGCGGCCGCCCTCGATGAGGCAGACCGCATCGCAGAGACGCTCCGCCTCGGCCAGCATGTGGGTGGAGAAGAGGATGGTGGTGCCCTTCTGCTTCTCCTCGAGGATCAGCTCCCGCATGAGCTCGATGTTGAGCGGATCGAGACCGCTGAAGACCTCGTCGAGGATCACCAGGTCGGGCTCGAAGATGAACGTGGCCGCCACCTGGATCTTCTGCTGCATGCCCTTGGAGAGGTTGTCCACCTTGCGCCGCGC
>JAASSM010000179.1 GCA_021767885.1 bacterium
ATGGACCGTGAGACCGGCCGCAGCCGCGGCTTCGGCTTCGTCCAGATGCCCAGCAACGACGAGGCCAACAAGGCCATCGAGTCGCTGAACGGCCAGGACTACAACGGTCGCCCGCTGCGGGTGAACGAGTCGCAGCCCAAGCCCCGCACCGGCGGTGGCGGTGGCGGCGGCCGTGGCGGCTTCGGCGGTGGCGGCGGCGGTGGCCGTCGCGGCGGCTGGTAGCCACGCGCACCCCTCGACGGCGTCCTGGACGCCGCTGGGCCAGGGCCCCCCGGATCTCCGGGGGGCCCTTCGCGTGTCCGGGCCACCGGCCAGCCCCGCACCGCGCAGACGGACACGTGCGGTCCGCACCGGTTGGTAGGATCATGTCGGGACGCCCACCGCGCCGGGCCCGGTCGCGACCCGGCGACGACCGCGGCTCGTGGGCCATGCCTGGTGGCGCGGTCGTGGACGGGCCATGACGGACGACAACCAGCGTGGACACCGCCCCCGGAAGGAGCCGCCCGCGTGGACATCGTGCTGGTCAGCGTGATCCTCGTGGCGACCGTGGTGCTGCTGGCCAGCGAGCGGTGGCCGGTGGATCTGACGGCCATCGGCGTGATGGTGGCCCTCATGATCACCGGGCTGCTGACGCCCCGTCAGGCCGTGGCGGGCTTCGCCAACCCCGCGCCGCTGACCGTGGGCGCGCTCTTCGTGGTCACCAAGGGCCTGACGCGCACGGGCACCCTGAGCTTCCTCAACCGGTTGATCGTCCACTCGACGGCGGGCAAGCCCCGCCGGATCCTGGCGCTCACCCTGCTGCTGGCCGGCCTGCTCTCCGCCTTCGTCAACAACACGCCCGTGGTGGTGCTCATGCTGACGGTGCTGCTGGCGGTGAGCGGCCGGTTCGGCCTGTCGCCCGGGCAGTTCCTGATCCCGCTGTCGTTCGTCTCCATCCTCGCCGGCACCACCACGCTCATCGGCACCAGCACCAACATCATCGTCAGCGACCTGGCCGCCGGCGCGGGCCTGGCGCCCCTGGGGATGTTCGAGCTCAGCCGCCTGGGCGTGCCGCTGGCCATCGCCGGCGGCCTGCTGCTGATGGTGCTCTCGCGCCGCCTGCTGCCGCGGACGCACATCCCCATGTACCACCACGCCAAGAGCGAGCGGACCAAGTACGTCTCGGAGCTGCGCGTGCCGGCCGACAGCGCGCTGGTGGGCGAGGACGTCACCGCCGCCCTCACCGGACGTGCACCGGAGCTCGAGGTCTTCGAGGTCCTGCGCGGCGACCACGTGCTCTATCCCGAGACCGACGACTGCACCCTCGCCGGGGACGACCTCGTCCTGGTGGGCGCCACCGCCGACGACCTCGTGGACCTGCTCGGCGGCAAGGACGTCACCCTGCCCACCGTGGGCGGCAAGACCCTCGACAATCCCTACGACCGCAACTCCCAGATCGTGGAGGTGGTGATCCCGCCGGAGTCGCGCCTGCTGGGCCGCCGCATCGCCGACACCTCCCTCTCGCGCACCGAGAACCTGCACGTCATCGGCATGCAGCGCCGGCGCACCCACTACTCGGAGCGGCAGATGAGCCGCCTCTGGCTGGACGTGGGCGACATCCTGCTGATCCAGTGCGGCACCCGCCAGCTCGCCGGCCTGCGCGCCGCCGGCGACGTGATCATCGTCGAGGACGTGGTCCGCACCCTGGAGAACCGCCGCAAGGCGCCCGTGGCCGGGGCCATCTTCGCCGGCATGGTCACCGCCGCCACCCTGGGCTGGCTGGACATCCTCACCGCCGCCCTCGGCGCGGCCTTCCTCATGCTGCTCAGCGGCTGCCTCAAGCCCCGCGAGGCCTACGACGCCCTGGACCTGCCCGTGCTGGTGCTGATCATCGGCACCCTGGCCCTGGGCAGCGCACTGGCGGTGACCGGCGCGGCCGATCTCTACGCCCGCGGCTTCCTCGCCCTCTTCGAGGGCCTGGGGCCCCGCGGCGTGCTGGCGGG
This sequence comes from bacterium, assembly GCA_021767885.1. The sequence goes on from JAASSM010000179.1 coordinate 1,983, forward strand.
TTTCATCGTGCTGACCAGCCTGCTGTCCCACGTCCTGTCCAACAACTCCACCGCCGTGCTGGTGACGCCCATCGCCCTGGCCACGGCCGCCTCGCTGGGCGTCGATCCGCGACCCTTCGTGGTGGCGGTCTGCTTCGGCGCCTCCGCCTGCTTCGCCACGCCCCTCGGCTACCAGACCAACCTGCTGGTCTACGGGCCGGGCGGTTACCGCTTCACCGACTTCGTGCGCCTGGGCATGGTGCTCAACCTGCTGGTCTGGATCGGCGCCTCGATGATGATTCCTCAAATATGGCCCCTATGATGGCGGATTTCCTATCAATTTTCATGTAAATTACGAAACTATCACGACATAAGAGAAAATTCCCATTGAGCTCGACCACCGGACTCGGGTATCATCTCCCGAGGGGATGACACGTGTCCAGTACCGCCGGACGGATCGCGTCCGCCGCCGTGCGCCCCATCTCGAGACTTCCAGGAGGATACCCGATGAAGAAGCTATCGCTGATCGCCCTGGCCCTCATGGTGGCCCTCGCCGGCCTGGCCGTCGCCAAGACCGCGCCCCAGAAGCCGCTGGAGCCCTACACGCCCAGCGGCCGCGCCGCCGAGGCCGAGCCCAACGACGACGCCACCCAGGCCAACACCCTGACCCTGGGCGACGACATGAGCGCCGCCATCGACCCCGCCGGCGACGTCGACTACTTCGCCATCACCGTGGACGCGGGCGCCATCGTCTCCTTCGAGACCCTGCCCGGCGATGCCGACGACACCCAGCTGACCCTCTTCGACACCGACGGCACCACCGAGCTCGCCTTCAACGACGACGGCGGCGAGGGCTTCTACTCCCTCATCGAGGGCTGGGAGTTCGCGGCGGCCGGCACGTACTACGTGGCCGTCAACCACTACAGCAGCACCGGCACGGGCACCTACGTCCTGACCGCCACCGCCTTCACCCCGCCCGAGCCCCAGGAGAACGACACCTGCGACGGCGCCATCGACGTGGTGAGCCTCGACCAGCCCTACGACGAGTTCGACCTCTGCCTGTACAGCAACGACTACGATCCCGGCAGCGGCGGTTGCACCGGCTACCAGGCGTCCGGCCCCGAGGCCGTCTACATGGTCACCCTGGACGCGGGCCAGACCTTCTTCGCCAGCGCCGCGCCCCTCGAGGGCAGCTTCATCGACCTGTCGGTGTACCTGGTGACCGACTGCGCCGACGTGGCCGGCAGCTGCGTCGTGGGCGACGACAGCGGCAACCCCGAGGAGATCAGCTACACCTCCGAGAACGGCGGCACCTACTACCTGATGATCGACAGCTACACCAGCTGCGGTGGCGGCATGGTGGGCGTGACGTTCGAGGGCGTGGTCGCCACCGAGAACAGCAGCCTCACCGAGATCAAGGCGCTGTTCCGCTAGGCGCGGCCGGTCCACCTGGCCGCGGCGATCGGGCCGCGCCCGGCCGTGGCCGGAGCGACCGATCCACCCTCCGCTGCACGCGGGCCCCCGGCGATGGCCGGGGGCCCTTCTCGTGGCCGGACAGCCTGCGGCAGCGATCTGCTGCCCCGCGGGCGGGAGCGCCTGCCCTCGCAGGCGGGAGCTCCTTCGCCAGCAGAGGGGAGCTCCTTCCCCAGCAGAGGGGAGCTATTTTCCGCGCAGGTGCTCGGCGTACGCCTTGCGGAACTTGGCCAGCTTGGGCGCGATCACCACCTGGCAGTACCCCTGCGCGGGGTTCCGCGCGAAGTAGTCCTGGTGGTACGGCTCGGCGGAGTAGTAGTCGGTGAGCGGCTCCACCTCGGTGACGATGGGCCGGTCGAAGACCTGGTCGCGCTCGAGGTCGCCGATCACGGTCTCGGCGGCGGCCTTCTGCGCCGCATCGGCGGTCAGGATGATGGAGCGGTACTGCGTGCCCACGTCGGCGCCCTGGCGGTTGAGCGTGGTGGGATCGTGCACGCCGAAGAAGATGAGCAGGATCTCCTGGTAGCTGATCACGGCGGGGTCGTAGGTGATCTTGACCACCTCGGCGTGGCCGGTCTCGCCGGAGCACACTGCATGATAGTCGGGGTCGGGCACGTGACCGCCGGCGTAGCCGGACTCGGCGTCCTGGACGCCGGCCACCTCCTCGAAGACGGCCTCGATGCACCAGAAGCAGCCGCCGCCCACCACGGCGGTCTCGGTCCGGGACTCTGCAGCCATGACGGGCAAGCCTCCTGCGGCGGCGAGGGTCAACACGGTCAGGACGACCACGCCAGGGGCGCGGCCAGCGGTCGGGACGTTCATGGGAGCCTCCTCGGCGGCTGGGCCGCGCTCGGCGGCCGTCCCGACGTGAACACGGAGGGTTTCGCTCAGGTTCCCGGGTCTCCCGGAGGATACTCGGCATGCCAGGCGAGGGCCTGCTCTGCCCGTGTCCGTGGCGAGAGCTCGGCGAACACGCTGGCCGTGCGCGAGGCGTCCAGGGGCAGGGCGTTGAGCAGGATGTCGGCCAGCAGGCCCACGGGCAGCTCGCCATCCAGACCGTGACCTCGCGGCGCCCGCGCGGTGATGGCCTGCTGCAAGCGGGGCGTCAGCCGGCTGGCCAGTTCGGCGTCCAGATCCTCGTCCGCCAGGAGCTGGGCGTCGGTCTTGCGATAGAGGCGATCACTGGGCGTCTCGGCCACGCGCACGCGGCCCAGGCCCAGCACCCAGATCAGGTAACGGCCGTCGGCCAGCGTCTCGTGGTGGACGATCTCGCCCAGACCCGCCACCGGCATCACCGCGGGGCCGGTCTCGGTGACCCGTCCGTCGGGATGGTAGGCGGCGAGCACCAGCCGGCCGGAGGTGTCCAGGAGGTCGGACACCATCTGACGGTAGCGGGGCTCGAAGATGTGCAGCGGCGCCACCGCTCCCGGGAACAGGAAGAAATCCGGGAGGGGGAAGAGGGGCAGTCCGCGCATGACCGTTCCTGACCTGGTGGGCATGGTGTCCTTCTCGGTTCGCCTCTCGCGCAAAGGTTACGACAAGATGGACGGCCCCGCCGGTATCGCCAGGGACGGCGCGGCAGTCGGCCGTCCCACGGGTCAACCCGCCGCGTCGGCCACCGTCCGCTCGAGCTGCCGCAGGACGCGGTCGACCAGCTCGCGGGTGCCCACGCGGTCGCGGGGATCGCGGGCCAGATCCGGCGTCAGCCGGCCCTGCCGGACGGTGGCCACCACCGCACCCTCGAGCAGGTTGGCCTCGCTCATCAGTTCCAGCGAGCGCCGCAGCAGCAGCACCGCCGCCAGCAGCGCGCCCACGGGATTGGCCCGATCACGGCCCGCCAGGCGC
>JAASSM010000180.1 GCA_021767885.1 bacterium
AGAGGCGCTCGCCCAGCAGGATCATGGCGAAGACCGCCGTGGCTGGCGGGTAGAGGCAGTCGATGACCGCGGTGATGCCGGCCCCCACCCGGTTGAGCGAGGCATGGAAGAGCGTGTCCGCCAGGGCGATGGCGATCAACCCGCTGGCCAGGATCAGCAGGTGGTCCTGCAGCGGGACCGGCCGCCAGGGCGGCAGGCCGAGGGCCAGGGCCGTGACCAGCAACAGCAGCGAGGAGACGCCCACCCGGAAGAGGTTGAGCGCCAGGGGCGGCAGCACCTCCCCCGCCCGCTTGAAACAGATGACGGCACCGGCCCAGAACGCCGCCGTCAGCAGCGCGAACAGTTCACCCATGATGCGTGGCTCGCCTAGCTGCCGCCGCCGTCCAGCGGCAGCGTGATGGTCACCCGGGCGCCGCCGAGCGGGGAGGAGCCGGCGGCGAGGGTGCCGTCGCGGTGCCCGAGGCGCTCCCGGATGTTGAAGAGGCCGAAGCCGTCGGGCGAGGCGTCCGCGGCCGGGGTCTCGTCGCCCGCCGGAAGATCGAAGCCGGAGCCATCGTCGTCAACCGTCAGCACGAGGCTGCGATCCCGCTGGGCGAGGGCCACCTCGGCCCGGCTGGCCCCGGCGTGCTTGTAGACGTTGCCCAGGAGCTCGCGCGCGCCCTGGTACAGCAGCAGCCGGGTGTCCTGATCCAGATCCGGCAACTCGCCCAGGCCGCGGAACGCGCAGGCCAGGCCCCGGGTCTTGCGGAAGCTCCGGCAGAGCCATTCCAGCGCCGCGTCCAGCCCCACCTCGTAGAGCGCCGGCGGGAAGAGCTCGAAGGTCAGTGTCCGGGTCAGGTGCGAGGCGTGATCGAGGATGTCGATGGCCTCCTGCAGCACGGCCTCCGGCTCCGGCAGGCGCTCCGGCGCCCGCAGCAGCGACAGCTTGGCCTGGGCGGCGAACAGCTCCTGGGCCAGGGTGTCGTGGAGCGTCTCGGCGAGCTGTCGGTTCTGCCGCTCCTCGACGGTGGCCAGCTGGTTGGCCAGCCGCTGCAGGCGGCCCTGGTAGCGCGCGAGCTGCTCGTCCGCGAGCCGGCGCTCGGTGATGTCCCGGGCCACGGTGAACACGGTCGACCGGGCGGTGAGCGGGAACGAGCTCCAGGACACCCAGCGGAACGACCCGTCCCGGCACAGCGTGCGCAGCTCGCGATCCCGCACCGGCGCACCCTCGCGCAGCTCGGCGAGGACCGACTCGGCCTGGTCCCGGTCCTCGGGGTGGATCAGGTCCAGGAAGCTGCGGGCCATGATGTCGTCCCGGGACCAGCGCAGCACGCGCACCCACGCCGGATTGACCTGCAGCAGCCGGCCGGAGAGGTCGCCGACGGCCAGCAGATCCAGCGAGAGGTTGAAGAGCCGGTCGCGCTCCTCCTCGATCTGCAGGGCCCGGGTGCGATCGGTGACCGTCGCGACGATCAGGCCACCACCCCAGCCGCAGGCCTCCAGGCGGAAGGCCTGCAGCGCGACCTGGTGCAGACGGCCGTCGCCGAAGCGCAGGGAGATCTCGCACTCACGATACACGTGGCCACCGATCCGCAGGTCCTCCACCAGGCTGCGCACCAGGGCGCGGTCCGGCTCGTGCACGAACCGCGTGGCCGCCGTGGCGAATTCGCCGGTCCAGCCGGGATCCAGCCCCAGCTGATGACAGAGCTGGGGCGAGAAGCGGACCCGGCGCGCGGTGAACTCGATCATCAGCAGTGGCTGGGCGAGCTCGCTCAGCTCGGCCACCATCCGGGCCGTCCGGCGGCGACGTCTGGCGATGGCCCGCACGGCCACCGCCGCGGCCGTGGTCAGCACGCCGGCGCCGAACCCCAGCACCAGGGGCAGCATGGACACGGTCACCTCCCTCGCGAGCGCCCATTGTTCCGCATCGGCGGCCGGCCTGCAACCGCCATTGCCGGCGGCTCAAGGCGTGCGCCGGCGGGCCGATCCCGAGGACGGCCCTGTCTCCACCGTCGGCCCCGAGCCCCGCGAGGTGCCCATGCCGGACCACGATCGCGCGCCCCTGCCCACCGACGTCGGCGCCCTCGCTCGCATGCTGGCGCCGGAGATCCGGTCCCTGCCGCGCCTGTCCCGGGTCGTGGAGCGTTTCCTGCGGGACGCGGGCCGGGACACGGCGTCGGCCACGGATTTCGCCGCCGCCCTGGATCTGGACCCCACGCTCCGCGGCTGGGTGTTGCGCCAGGCCAACAGCGGGTTCGCCAACCTGCGACGACCGGTCGGCTCGGTGGCGGAGGCCTGCGTGGTGGTGGGGCTCGAGCCGCTCTCCCGCCTGGTCTATGCGGCCTGCACGCGCGATCTGCTGGACCACCGTCTGCGACGCTACCCCTTCGCGCGTGGCGGCTTCTGGCTGCATGGCCTGGCGGTGGGGATCGCCTGCCGGAGGCTGGCGGTCCGCCTGGGCGCCAGCGCCCCGCTGGGCGCGGAGGAGGCCATGGTCGCCGGGCTCCTGCACGACGTGGGCAAGCTGCTGCTCGATGCCCGCCTGCCCCGCGAGGTCGAGGACCCGCACCCGGCGACCGAGCGCCACCATACCGGCGTCGATCACGGCCTTCTCTCCGCCGCGGCGATGCGGGCCTGGGGCCTGCCGTCCCGGCCGGTGGCCGCGGTCGCCGCCCATCACGCGCCCGCACCGGTCGCTGCCGGCCGCCTGATCGCGACGGCGGACCACCTCGTGCGCCACTGGGCCGTGGGAGAGCGCCCCTACGCGGCCACCGGCGAGGAGCCACCGGTGGACGAGCTCATCGCCCTGGCGGCGCCGCTGGCCGCCGACGCCGACCTCATCACCCGCTGGTGCGAGGAGCTGCCACCCCTGGTCGATGGCCTGCAGGCGATGGTCCGCGTCCTGGGGCACGGCACACCCCCCGATCTGCCCGCCGGCCAGCCCCAGGCGGCAAGCCAGGACCCCCCGCCGGCCGCGGGGCGGTGGCGGTCGCGACGGGACCGCGCGGCATCCGGCCGACGCGACCGCCAGCGCCGCGGCCCGCGCCGCCGCTAGCGGTCACCGAACCGGTGACGCCAGAGCTGGCCGGGATCGCAGAACACCACCTCGTCGGGCGCGAAGTCGTGATCGGGAACGTCGCCGGCGGCCACCAGGCCCGCGTATCGCTCCGGTCCCCCGCAGCCCTCGGGCGGACAGCCCCCCGCACCCTCGAGACAGGCCGGCGCGGCATGGCCGGCGGTCACCGGCTCCACCGCCTCGAGGGCCACCTCGTGCTGCCACTGCTCACCCAGGTGGTAGGTGTAGAGGAAGGGCGGATGGTCGCGGCGCGCGATGTCGCGCACCGCGATCTCCCAGCCGGGCAGCACGCGCTGGCGACCGTGGTAGCGGCCGGACTCGGGGATGCCCACGCGCAGCCGCTCGCCTGTGCTCGGGTGGTCCACGCTGAACAGGTGACGGTGCCGGTGACTCCAGCCCATCACGTCCTGGATGGCCACGTGCAGGTCCCAGAAGGTGGCCCGGTCGTCCAGCCGCAACCGGCGCCACACCGGCCGCGGCGCCAGCACGAGCTCGACGCGCAGCCGGAGCGTGCCGCTCGGCTCGTGGGTGGGAAAGGGGATGATGTCCGCGTCGCGGCGGGTCATGACGGCTCTCTCTCGACGGACTCGGTGTCGGCCTCCAGGGCGCGCCGGGCCATGCGGCCGAGCAGCACCGCCAGGGCCGCGGTGGCCAGCAGGCCCGCGCCGAGGTAGATCAGCCGGCCGGTGGCGATGGCGCCGGTGAGGGCCACCTCCTCGCCCACCACCCGCGCGGCGTGCCCCACGTAAGCCTGGAACGCGGCGCTGGGCAACACCAGCAGCGTGGTCAGCAGGTAGGCCGCGAAGGGCACCCGGCCGGTGCCCAGCAGATAGCTCACCAGCGCGAAGTGCAGTGGCGAGAGGCGCAGGAGCACCATGAGCCGCAGGGCGTCGCGATCGACCATCACCATGAGCCGGAGCAACCGGGGACGCCGGGCGATGGCCCGCCGCGCGGGTCCCGCCAGCAGCGTCCGGCCGAGGCCATACATGATGCTCGCCGCGACCAGGGCCGCCAGCAGCAGCAGGCCCGTGGCGCCCAGCCACCCGAAGGTGGCGCCGGCCAGGACTCCGAGTACCGAGACCGGGAAGCCGAGGGTCACGAGCACGGCATGGACCAGCAGGAAGGCCGCCGGCGCCCAGTGGCCGAGGCCACCGAGCCAGACCTCGACCTGATGGTACTGGGTGCGGACCAGCCAGGCCAGGGCGACCAGCGCCACCAGCGCGGCCGCGATGCGCAGGGCGTCCGCCCGCCCCGGCGCTCCGGGACGGAGCGAGGTGTTGCGTCTCATGGGGCGACGTTAACCCCTGGACGCGGGCCTGCCAAGATCGGCGCGGAGTCCGGAGCGTTTCCCTCCGCGCGATTGGGGGTTGTCTCGCCATCGCCACCGGGCGCACAATACCCGGGATCACCCCCTTGCAGCTGGCTCCGGATCGAGGAGAGGTACCCATGACCATCGTGCTCGACGGCAGCGGATTGACCTGCGAGAAGCTGGTCCGGATCGCCCGGGACGGCGAGAAGGTGCAACTGGCGCCCCAGGCCCTGGAGCGGATCAAGGCCTGCCGCGCCCTGCTCGAGCGCAAGATCGAGCAGAAGGAGATCATGTACGGGGTCAACACCGGCATCGGCGAGCTGGTCAACGTGGTGCTCGATGACGACCAGACCCGGGACTTCCAGAAGTACCTGATCTACAACCATGCGGCGGGCATCGGCGAGCCGGCCCCCGCGGAGTACGTCCGTGCGGCCATGGCTGGCCGGATCAACGTCCACGCCCACGGCCACAGCGGCTGCCGGCCGGAGATCACGCTGACGCTGGTGGAGATGCTCAACAAGGGCGTGACCCCGTACGTCTGCCAGAAGGGCTCGGTGGGGGCCTGCGGCGACCTGGCGCCCATGTCCCAGATCGCCCTGCTGATGATGGGCGAGGGCCAGGCCTGGTACCAGGGCGAGCTCCTGCCCGGCGCCCAGGCGCTGGAGAAGGCCTCCATCCCCGTGCCAGGCCTCGAGGCCCGCGACGGCCTGGCCACCATCAACGGCAGCAACCTGCTGACGGCCATGAGCGCGCTGCACCTGCACGACATGGATCGCTGGCTCCGCCAGGCGGAGATCGCGTGCGCCATGAGCCTCGAGGCGCTCTACGCCAACCTCAAACCCTACGACGAACGCCTGCACCAGGTGCGCGGGTTCCCCGGCGCGGTCCGCTCCGCTGCGGCCATCCGCCAGTG
>JAASSM010000181.1 GCA_021767885.1 bacterium
CCGCCCCCTGCCGCAGGGGGCGGGGCGCCACGGACACCAGTTCCTCGGTGGCGCGCAGCCAGTGCTCGGTGGTCAGGCCACGCCACTGGACGTCCCGGGCGGCGTTCCAGTCCGCGGGAGCCTCCAGGACCGGGAACCGGACCCGCACCACGGTGCGCTCCGGCGCGGTCACCACTGTCTCCACCTGAGGACGGTCCAGGACGGCCCGATCGCCCCCCTGGGCCCGGGCGCCCGCGGGCCAGGCAGCCAGCAGCATCACGAAGGCAAGCCCCAGCAGGGCCTGGTGGCGGCGCGCGAGCTCAGGCATCATCCCCATCTCCCTCCCCGGTGCCGGCGGCCGGATCGAGGCTCTCGGCCTCCTCCAGCAGCATGATCGGGATGTCGTCCTCGACGCGGAAACGCAGCCGGCACGCCGGGCAATCGAGCCAGGCATGGTCCGCGGCGGGCTCCACCGGGCCCTTGCACCGGGGGCAGGCCAGGATCTCCAGCAGCTTCGGATCGAGCATGACAGCCTCCTGCGGATACGTACGCGAATGTCATGGGACGCAAGAAACGGACCGCGGCGGGGTCATCGCCCCTCGCTCCACTCCCCCATGGCGAGGAACTTGGCCAGGCGCTGCTCCCGGAGCGTGTCGGGCGGCAACTCCGCCAGCTCGGCGAGGGCGTCGAGCAGGCGGGCCTTGATGACCTGTGCGGCCCCCTCGTGGTCGCGGTGGGCCCCGCCCACCGGCTCCTCGATCACCCCGTCGATGAGTCCGAAGCCGCGGGCATCGGCCGCGGTCAGGCGCATGGCCCGGGCCGCCTCGCTGGATCGGGCCGCGTCGCGCCAGAGGATGGCCGCGCAGCCCTCGGGGCTGATCACGCTGTAGACGGCGTTCTCCAGCATGTAGATGCGGTCGGCCACGCCCAGGGCGAGTGCGCCCCCGGAGCCGCCCTCGCCGGTGACCACGGCCACGCTGGGCACGCCCAGGCCGGCCATCTCGCGCAGGTTGCGGGCGATGGCCTCGGCCTGTCCGCGTTCCTCCGCGCCCACGCCCGGATAGGCCCCGGGCGTATCGATGAACGTGATCACGGGACGACCATATCGCTCGGCCAGCTTCATCAGCCGCAGGGACTTGCGGTAGCCCTCGGGATGGGCCATGCCGAAGTTGCGGCGCAGGTTGCTGCGGGTGTCCCGACCCTTCTGGTGGCCGAGGACCAGCACCGGGCGCCCCTCGAGGCGGGCGAGGCCGCCGACGATGGCGGGGTCGTCCCGGAACTGGCGATCGCCGTGCAGGGGCAGGAAGTCGGTGACGATGCGGTCGATGAGATCCAGGGTGGTGGGGCGGCGGGCATGCCGCGCGAGCTGGACCCGCTGCCAGGGCTCGAGGCGGGCGAAGATGTCGTGGCTGAGCTTCTCCGCCTTGCGGCGCAGCCGGGCCACCTCGTCGGACACGTCCACGCCACCCACCGACGCGGACGCCTCGAGGGTGCGGATGCGCTCCTCGAGTTCCACGATGGGACGCTCGAACTCCAGCCAGGGGCCCTTGCCGGTGGCGAGTGAGGTGCTGTCGGCCATGATCTCCCGCTTCTGTGCGTTGGGGGGTTCCAGCGAGGCAAGATACCACCGAAGGGGCCGGCGTGGCTACCCCGGGGCGGCCCTGGCGGTCAACTCGCCGCGCGCCGCCATTCGCCCCCCCCGCGCCCGCCACGCTGCGGCGCGGCGGGCAGCCGCACCTCCAGGCCGAGGCGGCGCAGGCCGGGCAGCGTGCGCAGGGCGCGCAGGCTCTCCAGGGTGAGGGCCACGTGCCGCTCGGTGCGGAGCAGGTAGGGGCGCCCCTCCGGCCGCACGGCGTCGATGACCACCGGCACCGGCGTGGCCATGAGCTGCTCCTGGTCCGCCACCGCCACCAGGCCCACCGGCTCGGCGCCGGCCTCGGCCGCGGCCGCCGCCGGGGCGGCCTCCTCGCCGGGGGCCAGATCGCCGGCCACGAGGTCGGCCAGCGGCTGGGGCTGACCGTAACGGTCGAGGAGCTCGCCCAGGCGCGCCAGGCCCGCCTGCCCCATGGCCGTCAGGTCCATCTCGAGCATCACGCCGCGGGTCCAGCAGCCGAGGACCTCGTCCACGCGGGTCAGCCGGTCGGCCACCACCTCGCGCTTGCCGTCCGAGCGCACCTGCACCCGTCCGCCCAGCAGGAGGATCGAATCGCTGGCCACCAGCTCGGCCACCTCCTCGTAGAGGCGGGCGTACACCACCACCTCGATCATGCCGCTGCGGTCCTCGAAGTGGGCGCGGGCGTAGAGCCGCTTGTGCTTGTCGCGGGCGTTGCGGAAGCTGGTGACCACGCCGGCCAGATCCACCCAGGCCCCCTCGCTGCGCACCCGCGCCTCGCCGGTGCTGGAGACCGTGAGCGAGTCCATCAGCTCGCGGTACTCGGCGAAGGGATGGCCGGAGAGGAAGAAGCCCACCGCGCGCCGCTCCAGCGACAGCTCCACCAGCGGGTCGTACGGGTCGGCGGGCTGCAGCACCGGCCGCAGGGCCTCCGCCGCCGCGCCGCCGCCGAAGAGGCTGGCCTGTCCGCCCTCGCGGTCGCGGGCCGACCGCTGGCCATGGACCAGGGCCCGGTCGAGATTGGCGATCTGCGTGGCCCGGTCGCCGGGCAGGCAGTCCATGGCGCCGGCGTGGATGAGCGACTCGAGCACCTTGCGGTTCACCCGGCCGAGGTCCACGTGCTCGCAGAGGTCGAAGAGGTCCTCGAAGGGACGACCGAGCGCATCGTGCGCGGCCATGATCGCCTCGATGGCCGAGGCGCCCACGCCCTTGACGCCCCCCATGCCGAAGAGGATGGCATGGTCGCCATCGACGCCGAACTCCGAGCGCGGCTGGTTGATGCTGGGCGGCCGGATCACCAGTCCGAGTTCCTTGCACTCGTCGATGAGCTGGATGATGCGCTCGGCCTTGCGCATCTCGCTGGTCATGGTGGCGGCCATGAACTCGGCCGGGTGGTGGGCCTTGAGCCAGGCGGTCTGGATGGAGAGCAGGGCGTAGGCCGCCGAATGGCTCTTGTTGAAGCCGTACTGGGCGAAGAACTCCATCTCCTCGAAGACCTCGGCGGCGATGGCCGGGTCGTGGCCCCGCTCCCTGGCGCCGTCCAGGAACATGACCTTCATCTCGGCCATGATGTCGGCCTTCTTCTTGCCCATGGCCTTGCGCAGCTTGTCCGCCTGGCCGAGGGTGAAGCCGCCCATCGTCGCGGCGATCTGCATGACCTGCTCCTGGTACAGGATCACGCCGTAGGTGTCGCCGAGGATGCTCTCGAGGTCGGGGTGCTTGTAGACCACCGGCTTGCGGCCGTGCTTGCGGTCGACGTAGACCTCGTCCATGCCGGCACCCAGGGGACCGGGCCGGTAGAGGGCGTTGATGGCGGTGATGTCGTCGTAGCAGGTGGGCTTCATCTTGCGCACCAGCTCCTGCATGCCGCTGCTCTCGAGCTGGAAGACGCCCACCGTGCGGCCCTCCTGCAGGAGCTGATAGGTGGCGGGGTCGTCCGTGGGGATCTCGCCGGCGGCGGGGGCCTCGCCGTGGGTCTCGCGGATCAGGGCCAGGGCCTTGTCGATCACCGTCAGGGTGCGCAGGCCCAGGAAGTCCATCTTCAGCAGGCCCATCTCCTCGCTCATGCGCATGTCGAACTGGGTGGTGATGTCGCCCTTGGTGCTCTTGTACAGGGGCAGGTGCTCCACCAGCGGCGAGGGCGTGATCAGCACCCCCGCGGCGTGGATCCCGGGGTTGCGGTTCATGCCCTCGAGCACCTGGGCGTTGCGCAGGAGCATGGCGTGGGTCTCGGACTGCTCGGCCACCTCCTTCAGGCCGGGCGCCTCGGCGATGGCGCGCTCGAGGGTGATGCCCAGCTCCTCGGGCACCAGCTTGCTGATGCGGTCGGACTCCTGGAAGCCCAGGTCCAGGACGCGGGCCACGTCCTTGATCACCGCGCGGGCGGCCATGGTGCCGAAGGTGATGATCTGCGAGACGTTCTGGCGGCCGTACTTCTCCTCCACGTAGCGGATGATCTCCGGGCGCTTCTCGAAGCAGAAGTCCACGTCGATGTCCGGCATGGAGATGCGCTCGGGGTTGAGGAATCGCTCGAAGAGCAGCTTGTGGCGCATGGGATCGATGTCGGTGATGCCCATGCAGTAGCAGACCAGCGAGCCGGCGGCCGAGCCGCGCCCCGGCCCCACCGGGATGTGGCGCTTGCGCGCGGCATCGATGAAGTCCCAGACGATGAGGAAGTAGCCGGCATAGCCGGTCTTGCGGATGATGCCCAGCTCGTACTCCAGGCGCTCCTCCAGCTCCGGGGTGATCCGCGCGTACCGCTCGCGCAGGCCCACCTCGGCGAGGTGCGTGACGTACTGCTCGGGGGTCTCGAATCCCTCCGGCAGGGGGAACAGGGGCAGGAGCAGGTTGCCGAGCTCGAGGTCGAAGTCCACCATCTCCGCCACGTGCACGGTGTTGGCGATGGCCGTGGGCCAGTCCTGGAAGAGCGCGAGCATCTCCTCGGTGGTCTTGAAGTAGACCTCCGGCGTGGACGACCGCCACCGCGCCGGGTCGTGGTACGTCTTGCCGGTCTGGATGGCCAGCAGGATGTCGTGGGCCTCGTGATGGTCGCGCTCGAGGAAGTGGCAGTCGTTGGTGGCGATGAGCTCCAGTCCCGTCTCTCGCGCCACCCGGGGCATGAGCTCGCGGACCTGCTGCTCCTCGGGCAGGCCGTGGTTCTGGATCTCCAGGAAGTACCGGTCCGGTCCGAAGATCTCCTTGTACTCGCTGGCCGCCCGCACCGCGCCGGCGACGTCGCCACGGGCGAGGGCGGCGTTGGGCTCGCCGCCGAGGCACGCGCTCAGGGCGATGACGCCCTCGGCGTGGTCGGCCAGCAGCTTCTTGTCGATGCGGGGCTTGTAGTAGAACCCCTCCAGGTACGCCGCCGACGCCAGCTTCACCATGTTCCGCCAGCCGACCTGATCCTGGACCAGCAGGACGGTGTGGTTGCTGCGGGCCGCGTCCTTGCCGGAGCGGTCGTGCATGTCGCGGGTGACGTAGGCCTCCATGCCCAGGATGGGCTTGATCCCGGCCTTCTTGCACGCGAGGTAGAACTCCACCGCCCCGAACATGTTGCCGTGGTCGGTGAGCGCGAGGGCGGGCTGGCCGCAGGCCGCGGCCTTGGCCACCATGGCCTGGGTCTTCATGGCGCCGTCGAGCAGGCTGTAGTCGGAATGGTTGTGCAGGTGGACGAACTGCTGCTCG
>JAASSM010000182.1 GCA_021767885.1 bacterium
AACGGCGTCTCGAGCTGGATGCCGGCGGCCTCGGCGAAGATGGTGGCCATCATCTCCTCGACCAGGGCGTAGACGTCCGCCTCCTGCACGAAGCTCATCTCCAGGTCGATCTGGGTGTGCTCCGGCTGGCGGTCCTTGCGCAGGTCCTCGTCGCGCAGGCAGCGCGCGAGCTGGAAGTAGCGGTCCACGCCGCTGGCCATGAGGATCTGCTTGTAAAGCTGCGGCGACTGCGGCAGCGCGTAGAACTCGCCGTGGTGGATGCGGCTGGGCACCACGTAGTCGCGGGCGCCCTCGGGCGTGGTCTTGATGAGCAGCGGCGTCTCCACCTCCAGGAAGTCCCGCCCGGACAGGAAGCGCCGCGCCGCCAGGGAGGCCCGGTGCCGCACCTGCAGGTTGTGCGCCATCTCCGGCCGCCGCAGGTGGAGGTAGCGGTACTTCAGCCGCATCTCCTCCTCCACCTTCTCGGCGTCGTGGAGCTGGAACGGCAGCGGCGCACAGCCGTTGAGGATGGTGACCTCGCGCGCCACCACCTCCACCGCGCCGGTGGGCTTGTCGGGATTGACCATCCCCTCGGGGCGCGGGCGCACCTCGCCGGTCACCTGCAGGACGCTCTCGAGCTTGAAGTGACGGGCCAGCTCCTGGGGCTGCCCCTCCTCGCAGACCACCTGGACCTCGCCCCAGCGATCGCGCAGATCCACGAAGGCCACGCCGCCGAGGTCGCGGATGTGTCCGGCCCAGCCGGCCAGGGTCACGGTCTGGCCCACGTGGGCGGTGTTGATGGCGCCGCACGGGTGCGTGCGCAGGGCGGTGGCGTCGTAGCTGCTCACTGTTCGAGGACCTCCCTCACTGCGGTCAGGATGTGGTCGCGGGCCACCGCGCGCTGCTCGCCGGTGTCCAGTTGCTTGAGCTGGAAGACCTTCTGCTCGATCTCCTCGTCCCCGGCGACGAGCAGCACGCGCGCCAGGCGCTGGTTCGCGGCCTTGGCCTGGGCCTTGAGCGAGCGTCCGGAGGTGTCGATCTCCACACGGCAGATGTCGCGCAGGATCTCCGCGCCGGTCAGCGCGTAGCGTTCCGCATCCGGTCCCACGCAGGCCACGTACACGTCCACCACCGACTGCCGGCTGCGCTGCAGGTCCACCGGCTCGTCGGCCAGGTGCAGCAGGGTCCGCTCGACGCCCACCGAGAAGCCGATGCCCGGGGTGGCGGGGCCGCCGCACTGCGCGACCAGGCCATCGTAGCGCCCCCCCCCGGCCAGGCTGCTCTGCTTGCGCTCGCTGCGGGCGGTGACCTCGAAGGTGGTGCGGGTGTAGTAATCCAGTCCGCGCACCAGGGTCGGGTCCTCCTCGTAGGCGATCTCCAGGTCCTCGAGGCAGGCCTTCACCTCGGCGTGATGGTCCCGGCAATCCTCGCAGAGGTGCTCGGTGATGGGAGCGTGGCCCGCCATGATGGCCTGGACGGCGTCATCCTTGGCGTCGTACAGCCGCAGCGGATTGGTGGTGATCCGGTCCTGGAAGGCCGGCGGGATCTCCGTGGCGCGCTCGCCGAGGTAGCGGCTCAGGCTGGCCAGGAAGTCCGGCCGGCAGGCGGGGCAGCCGATGCTGTTGAGCAGCAGCGTCAGCCCGCGGGCATCCACGGCATCGAAGAGCGCCAGGAGGGTCTGGATCACCTCGGCGTCCAGCACCGGACTGTCCGACCCGAGGGCCTCCACGCCCACCTGATGGAACTGCCGGTAGCGGCCCGCCTGGGGACGATCATGGCGGAACATGGGGCCGAGGTACCAGAACTTCACGGTGCCCGGCTGCCGCGTCAGCCCGTTCTCCAGGTAGGCGCGCACCACCGACGCCGTCATCTCCGGACGCAGGGTCAGCCGCTCGCCTCCCTTGGTCTCGAAGGCGTACATCTCCTTGTCGACGATGTCGGTACCCTCGCCCACCGAGCGCAGGAAGAGGTCCACCGGCTCGATCACCGGCGTGCGGATCTCGCCGTAGCCGTAGCGGGCCAGGGTCTCGATCCAGCGCTCCTCGCACCAGCGCCAGCGCTCGACCTCCTCGAGCATGATGTCGCGGGTGCCCTTGAGGCGTTGGTACTTCAGGTTCATGCGATCCTCTCCCGGTCGCGGGCGGTCCGTGGCGCGGCGAACAGTAGCACAGGGGCGGCAGCGCGGCCACTGCCCCCCGGCCGCCCAATATGGGTCAAGGGGCCAGGCGGGGCCAGCAGGGTCCGAAGCGGCGGCGGAGACGCTCGAAATCCGGTCCCAGCAGCGCGTTGAACCCATCGAGGCCCATGCGACCGAGCTGAAGGGCGAGCCCGTCGGCATCCTCGTACATGGGATGCTCCTGCCGCCCGAGGACGGACAGGGCCTGCTGCACCGCCAGGCGCGACGGCATGGGCAGGCTGCGGTTGGCCATCACCACCACGTCGGGGACGGGATCCGAGAGCGCCCGCACCCGCCAGCGGCTGCCGTCGAGACGACCGGCGTCCAGGACCGCCTCCACGTCCCACTGCCGGGCCAGCACGTGATCGAAGGCGCCGTGGCGGGCGGCCAGGAGCAGCGCCCGGTGATCGTAGGGGTCGTCGCCCCAGGTCACGCCGGCGGGCAGACGGCCCGCGAAGCCGTCGGCGCACAGTGGCGCCAGACACACCAGGGACAGGGAATCGCCCACCGCAGTGCGCCCGGGCACCGTGCGCCACGGCCGTTCGCCGCCGGCGGCCCCCCGCCGGCTGATGAGGACCGCCGAGGGCCGCAGGTTCCATGGCACGCGCCGCCGCCCCGCGGCCACCGGCTGCCAGGTGGCCGACGGCAGGGAGACCGCCACCGCGTCGGGAGCCAGCACGAACAGGGCGGCGGGCAGGCCCGCGGCGAACGCCGTGCGGTCCCGGGCCACCTCCACCCGCAGCCGCTGCCCGGCGGCGGCGCCCAGGTAGCGGGCGAGCGCCACGAAGGTCTCCTGACGGCGGGGTTCCGCGGTGGGCGAGAGGACCAGCAGCGCGCCGTCGCTGTCGCCGGCCCCGGCGCGCGGCCACCACAGCGCCGCGGCCGTCAGCAGCAGGACCAGCAGCGCGAAGAACAGCGGGACCACGGGTCGGAATCGCTGGCCGATCATCGGCGCGGCTCCTCCGTCGGATCGCGGGGACGTGCATCGCCGACGAGCACCATGAACACGGCCGGCGTGACCTCCACCGAGGTGACCCAGGCCGGATGCTGGACCCGGCCCCGGACCTGGTGGACACCGGGGCCGAGATCGTCGACCGGCACGGAGACCAGCAGGCGTTCCGGGCGCATGGCCGCCACCGAGTCCGCCGGTCCACGGACCAGGACGTCGCAGACCGGTGGCGAGACGCCGGGAGCGCCCGCGTCGCCGCCGGCGAGCACGAGGACCGGCACGTTGGCCAGCACGCGCTCCGCGAGGCGGGCCACCGGCACGGTGACGGTGACCTTCTCGACCTCCGGCGCCAGGGGCCGCGGCGGCGGGATCAACGGCACCTCGCGGGTGACGGCACGCTGCAGCGAGCCGAGGTCCACCGCCTCGGTGACCAGGGAATCGAGCCCGGCGAAGAAGCGTCGGGGGCCACGGACGGTCACCGTATCCGGGCGCACGCCCACCGGCCCGGCCAGGACCCGATCGGCGGGCAGCTGGCCGCGGATCGCCGCCCGCACTGGCAGGCGACGGGACTGCTCCACGTCCACGCGCAGCGGGAAGCGCACGGGCGGCAGCAGCCCCACGACCTCGGCGTCCGTGCGCACGTCCGCCTCGCTGAGCTGGTGGATCACGGGGGGACCGGCGGTCTTGCTGGAGAGATCGATGGCGATGCTGCCCAGGGGCACCCCGAGGTACTGCTTGGCCATGAGCGAGAGCTTGGTGACCCGCAGCCGCGCGCGCCCGCTCTCGGGCAGGTTGCTGCCGGCCACGGTGAGGGTGTCCGCCAGGCCGGTCACCTCCAGCGGCAAGCTCACGTCCGATTCGATCACGGTGGTCGCGGCGACCTGGATCCAGATCAGGACCGCCACCACGAGGCAACCGACCTTCAGCAGCACGTTCTTCACGGATCGCCGTTCCTTCGGCCAGGGACGCGCATCGCCGGCCCCGCGCCGGCGCGGCGGGATGCTAGCACACGCCTCGCGGCCGGGCAACAGACGCTCGCCGTGGGGCTTGCCGCCGCGCGGCCGGCGAGGTGTCGGCCCGCGCTCAGGGCGACCCGGCGTAGGTATCCAGGATGTACGTGAGCGGATTCACCGACCGGCCGCCGATGCGGACCTCGTAATGCAGGTGCGGCGCGGTGGAACGACCCGAGTTGCCCGACAGGGCGATCACCTGGCCGCGCTCGACGCGGTCGCCCCGGCTCACCCGCGCCTCGTGCAGGTGGGCGTAGACGGTCTGCACGCCGCCCCCGTGGTCGATCTTCACGAGCCGGCCGAGGCCGCGCTGCTTCTCCACGGTGCGGACCACCCCGGCCGCGGTGGCGCGGACCGGCGTGCCCACCGGCAGGCTGAAATCGAGCCCGCGGTGGAAGGCCTGCTTGCCGGTGAACGGATCGCGACGCATGCCGTAGCGCGAGCTGAGCCAGCCGATGTCGCAGGGGCGGATGGAGGGGATGCGGTCGCGGACCTCCTGGCGGGCGCTCAGCGTGTCCAGCAGGGCGGCCATGCCCTGTCGCTGGATGCGGGCCTGGTGCAGGATGGACTCCAGATCCACCGGCAGGGTCCCGTCGGCGGCCTCGTCCGCCAGGCCGAGCTCGCCCGGCGCCAGCGGCCCGCGGCCGCCCACGCCGGCCAGCCGGGCCTCGGCGTCCAGAGGGGCCACGTCCACCGCGGCGGCCACCATCTGCTGATACGCGAAGACGGCGTCCAGGTCCTGCTGCAGCGAGGCCACCCGCGCCCGGGCCCGGTCGATGTCCTGACTCAGCTGCTGATTCTGGCGCGCCAGCGGCGAGCCGCCGGGCCGCCAGGCCGCCCCGACGCCCACGTCCACGGCGTAGAGCGCGGTCCCCAGCGTCAGGGCCCCCACCACGGCCACGACGGACAGGATCGCCCAGCGGGAGATGCGGAATTCCCGGCTACGGCCGTCGCCATCGGGGATGAAGAGGAAGGAATAGCGCTTCTGCAGTCCCATGCGTGATCCCGGATCGGATGATGGCGGACGCTCCCCGTCCGCCTTCGCGTCCACAGGATGGGCCCTGCCAGGGCACCTGTCAACACGGCATCCGCCGGGCAGGCTGCGCGCTGGAGGGGCGGGCCGGGCTATTTCAAGCAAGAACCGAGCCACAGAGGCCGCC
>JAASSM010000183.1 GCA_021767885.1 bacterium
GCGGTGCCGTGGCTGCCCGGCTTCGGCGGTCTGCTGCTGACCGCACCCCTGATCGGCCTGGGCTGCGGGGTGGCGTACCATGCGAGCATCTTCTACAGCCTGGCCGCGCCCGATGCGCGGGGCCGCTACGCGGGGATCCACGAGGGCCTCATCGGCGCCGGCGGGTTCCTGCCGCCGCTGCTGGCGGGCCTGCTGGTCCGCGCCGGCCTGGGCCTGGCCGCGCCCTACGCCCTGGCGGCCGCGCTGCTCGCCGGCGCCGTGCTGCTGCAGATGGTCCTGCTCGCCATGCACGTCCGGAGGACCCGTCCGTGACTTGGCGCCTCTAGCTGATTATTTTGGTCAGAGTTCGAACCACCCCCCCGACGAGGTGACGCCATGCCCCCCATCGATCAGAACGCCCCCTTCCTCGTGGCCCTGCGCGGCGAGCGCCCGGAGCGCCGGCCGCTGTGGATCATGCGCCAGGCCGGCCGCTACCTGCCCGAGTACCGGGCCGTGCGCGAGAAGGCCAGCTTCCACGAGCTGTGCACCACGCCCGAGCTGGCCTGCGAGGTCACCCTGCAGCCGCTGCGGCGGTTCGACCTCGATGCGATGATCATCTTCAGCGACATCCTGACACCGCTGGGCCCCATGGGCGCGGAGTTCGACTTCACCCACGGCGCCCCCAGGCTGGCCGCCCCCCTGCGGGACGAGGACGACTTCGCGCGGCTCGAGGTGGTGGATCCCACCGCGGAGCTCGGCTTCGTGGCCGACGCCATCCGCCTGGTGCGCGCCGAGCGCCCGCAGACGCCGCTCATCGGCTTCGCCGGCGCCCCGCTCACCCTGGCCGCGTACCTGGTGGAGGGCGGAGGCAGCTCCGACTTCCGGCACTTCAAGACCCTGCTGTACTCGCGGCCCGCGCTGGCCGAGCAGCTCCTCGGCCGACTCGCCGACCAGGTGGTCCGCCACCTGACCATGCAGGTCGAGGCCGGCTGCGCCGCCGTGCAGGTCTTCGACAGCTGGGCCTCCATCCTCCACCCGGACGACTACCGCCGCTTCGCCCTGCCGCCGCTGCAGACCATCATGCGCGGCCTGGCGGACCTGGGCGTCCCGCGCATCCTCTTCTCCAAGGGCGGCGCCGGGAACCTGCCGGTGCTCCGCGAGGTGGGCGCCGATGCCCTCTCCCTGGACTGGACCTGCGACCTGGCCGCGGTGGCCGCCGCCGCACCGGAGCTGGTGCTGCAGGGGAACCTGGACCCGGTGGTGCTGTTCGGCACCGAGGAGGAGCTGGTCCGCCGCGCCCGCGCCGTCTGCCGCGCCGGCGACCACGCCCGCAGCCATGTCTTCAACCTGGGCCACGGCATCCTGCCGCAGACGCCGCCGGAGATGGTGGCGCGCCTGGTCGACACCGTTCACGCCCACCAGCCGGAGGCCTAGATGCGCGTCCACGTCCCCGCCGACCTGCTCACACGCCTGGACCGGCCCGGGCCGCGGTACACCAGCTACCCCACGGTTCCCGCCTGGAGCGACGGCTTCGGCGCGGCCGACTGGGAGGCCGCGCTGGCCGACCTCGCCGCCGAGCCGGACCGCGAGGTGAGCCTCTACGTCCACCTGCCCTACTGCGTCCGGCGGTGCCACTACTGCGGCTGCAACGCGGCCGTGCCCGACAGCCGCGAGGACGTCGACCGCTACCTCGACCACCTGGAGCGGGAGCTCGACCTGCTGGTCGCTCGCGTGGGCCGGCGCAAGGTGGTCCAGATGCACTGGGGCGGCGGGACGCCCAACTACCAGACCGAGGCCCAGATGCGCCGCACGTGGCAGCTCGTGGCCGACCGCTTCGACCTCGACGGCGAGCTCTCCCTGGAGTGCGATCCCCGGGCGGCGCGGTCGGACCAGCCGGCGCTGCTGCGCGAGCTGGGGTTCAATCGCATCAGCATGGGCGTGCAGGACTTCGATCCCCGCGTGCAGGAGGCCATCGGCCGCAGGCAGCCCGAGGCGGTGACCCGCCGCTGGGTGGACGCCTCGCGAGCCGCCGGCTTCGACAGCCTCAACCTGGATCTGGTCTACGGCCTGCCCCACCAGACCCGCGAGGGCTTCGCCGACACCCTGCGCCGCGTGCTCGCGCTCGAGCCCGACCGCCTGGCCGTGTTCGGCTACGCCCACGTGCCCTGGTCCAAGCCGCACCAGGAGATCATCGACACCAGCACCCTGCCGCCGGGGCCGGAGCGCTTCGCCCTCTACCAGCTGGCCGTCGAGACCCTCACCGAGGCGGGCTACGTCTGGATCGGCCTCGACCACTTCGCGCGGCCGGACGACGAGCTCGCCGCGGCGCTCGCCGAGCGCCGCCTGCACCGCAACTTCATGGGCTACACCACGCGCCCGGCGCTGGACATGCTGGCGGCCGGCAACAGCGCCATCGCCGACGTGCGCGACCGCTTCGGCCAGACCGCGCCGCTGGTGGGCGCCTACCAGGAGAAGGTGGCCGCCGGCCAGCTGCCCATCATCCGCGGCCACGCCCTGAGCGAGGACGACCGCCTCCGCCGGCGCGTGATCCTGCACCTGATGTGCAACCTGGAGCTGCCCTGGGACCTGACCGTGGCCGGGTTCGGCGGCCCCGTGCCCGAGCTGATCCCCGAGGCCATGCCGCAACTGGAGCCCCTGGTCGCCGACGGGCTGATCACCGTGGACGAGCGCGGTCTGCAGGCCACCGATCTGGGCCGGTTCTTCCTGCGCAACGTGGCCATGGTCTTCGACGCGTACCTGGAGACCGGCGGCGAGCGCCCCCTCTACTCCCGCACCGTCTAGCCCGAGGAGACCGCGTGCGCTACGCTCCGCCCCTCTGCTCCGCCCGCCGCCTGGATCCCGCCCGCCGGACGGGTCTGCTCTACCTCGGCCTCGGCGGCCCCGACGGCCCCGAGGCCGTGGCGCCCTTCCTGACCAACCTCTTCGCCGATCCCATGGTGCTGCCCCTGCCGGCGTGGCTGTCGCGGCCGCTGGGCAAGGTCATCGTGGCGCGGCGGGTGAAGGCGGTGCGCCAGAAGTACCTCGAGCTCGGGTTCGGCGGTGGTTCGCCGCAGCTCGACTGGTCGGAGAAGCAGGCCCGGGCGCTGGCCGACCGGCTGGGCGAGTACGGCCTGGACGTGCGCCCGGCCGTGGCCATGCGCTACTGGCACCCCTTCACCGCCGAGGCCCTCGCCACGCTGCGCGAGCAGGGTGCCGAGCAGCTCCTGGTGGTCCCCACCTACCCGCAGTACAGCGTGGCCACCACCGGCTCGAGCCTGGCCGAGCTGGACCGCGAGCTGGCGCGGATCCGCTGGCAGCCGGCGCGGCACGTGCTGCGCCAGTGGCCGCTGCTGCCGGGCTACGTGGACCTGCTCGCGCGGCAGGCCGCCGAGCAGCTGGCGGCCTGGAGCCAGGCGGGCCTCGATCCCGCCGAGACCGCCCTGGTCTACACGGCCCACTCGCTACCGGTGCGGTTCGATCGTGGCGGCGATGCCTACGCGCGCCAGACCCGGGCCACCGTCCGCGCCGTCCATGCCGCGCTGGCCGGTCAGCTGGACGGCCTGCTCCACGACGACGGCCATCTCGGCCGCCTGCGCGTCGGCGGCGCCGAGCCGCAGCTGGTCTACCAGAGCAAGGTGGGCCCCGTCACCTGGCTTGGGCCGCCCACCGAGGAGACCTGCATCGCCCTGGTCCGGCAGGGAGCCCGGCATCTGCTGGTGGTGCCGGTCAGCTTCAACTGCGAGCACATCGAGACCATCGACGAGCTGGATCACGAGCTGGGCGAGGCGGTGGCCGCGGCGGGCGCCGAGACGTTCGCCCGCACGGCGGCCCTGAACCTGGACCCGGCCTGGCTCCGCTCGCTGGGCGATCACCTGGCCGGCCGCGCCTTCGGCGTGGGTGCGGCCGCGACCCCGGAGGGTAGCGGTGTCTGATTCCCCCTCGCACGAGACCACCGGCCCGCCCCGCGTGGCCATCATCGGCGGCGGTGTCACCGGCCTGGCCGTGGCCTGGCGCCTGGAGAATCCGCCCACCGACACCGGCCCCGTGCCGGCGGTCACCGTCTTCGAGGCCGCCCCCCGCGTGGGCGGCAACCTGCGCACCGAGCAGGACGGCGAGTTCCGCGTCGAGTGGGGACCCAACGGCTTCCTCAGCAGCGAGCCCGCCACCCTCGAGCTGGCCCGCGAGGCCGGCCTCGAGGATCAGCTGCTGCGCAGCGACGACGCCGCCCGGCGGCGCTTCCTCCACGTGCGCGGCAAGGTCCGGGAGATCCCCTCCAGTCCGGGCGCGTTCCTGGCCAGCACCCTCTTCTCCCCCGCGGCCAAGCTGCGCATCGCCGGCGAGCTGCTGGTCCCGCGACGGCCCCATCTCGGCGAGGAGGCGGAGCATCCCGAGGCGGACGAGACGGTGTGGCGCTTCGGCGCGCGCCGGCTGGGCGTCGAGTTCGCCGACACCATGCTCGACCCCATGGTCCGCGGCATCACCGGCGGCGACTGCCGCCGGGTCTCGCTGGCGGCGGCGTTCCCCCGCATGGTGGAACTGGAGAAGGACCACGGCGGCCTCTTCCGGGCCCTGTTCACCCTGGCGCGCCAGCGCCGGCGGGAGGGCACGCGGCGCGAGGGCGGCACCGGCGGTCCCAGCGGGGTGCTCACCAGCTTCACCGGCGGCATCCAGATGCTGCCCGACGCCCTGGCCCGCGGCCTGCGGGGCACCGTGCGCACCGCCTGCCCCGTCACGGCGCTCGAGCCCGCAGACGGGGGCTGGTCCGTCATCGCCGGCGGCCAGCGCCACGGTCCCTTCGCCGCCGTGGTGGACGCCGGTCCGGCCCACGCCGCGGCCGGTTACCATCCCGACGCCGAGGTGCGCCGCCTGCTCGGGGGCATCCGTTTCAACCCCATCACCGTGATCGCCGTGGCCCTGCGCCGCGAGGACGTGGTCCACCCCCTCGACGGCTTCGGCATGCTCACGCCGAGCAAGGAGCGGCGCGATCTCATGGGCGTGCTGTGGACCAGCAGCATCTGGCGCCATCGCGCCCCCGCGGGCACGGTCCTGCTGCGCTGCATGGCCGGCGATCCGACCTGGCTCGACCTGCCCGAGGCCGAGGTGGTGCGGCGCACCTGCGCCGAGCTCGACCACCTCTACGGGCTGCGAGGCCAGCCGCTGCGGCACTGGGTGGTGCGCTGGCCGCAGGCCATCGCCGAGTACGAGGTGGGCCACCTCGCTCGCCTCGCCGCGGTGGAGCGGGCTCTCGCCCGCACGCCCGGGCTGATCATCACCGGCAGCAGCTACC
>JAASSM010000184.1 GCA_021767885.1 bacterium
CACCCGGCTGCAGCGGGAGCTGGAGAACCGGCTGTACCGCTCGCGGGCCAACCTCGCGGTCCTGCTCGAGCAGTTCAGCCGGGAGATCCCGGGGCTGATCCAGCGCCAGGCGCTGCTGGAGACCGTGGGCCGCGGCCTGCGCGAGGCGCTCGAGGCGCCCGGGCTGTGGTTCTACGTCCCCCGGCACGCCAGCAGCGAGGTGATCTGGGAGCGGGCCTGGCCGGCCGCCGGGCAGGAGGCCGGCAGCGACACCGCCCTGACGGTGGCGCTGCGTGCGCCGCGCCAGCTGGAACTGACGGCCACGCTGCGCGTGATCGAGCAGCGCCTGGAACCCTTCTGGATCGACCCCGCCGAGGCCCGCGGGTTCGTCGAGCAGCAGGCCGTCACCCGCGAGCAGCTGGAGCTGGCCACCCGCCGGCGCGAGCTCGCCGACCTCGCCCGCGGCGGCGTGAACCTGCTGGTCCCGCTGTCGGTCTCCGGTCGCGTCATCGGCCTGGTGGCCCTGCCGGCCAAGCCTGGCGGCGAGCCCTACGCCCTGCACGAGGTCCAGCTGCTGACCATCGTGGCCGGCCAGACCGCCATGCAGCTGGAGAACACGCGGCTCTACGAGGAGGAGGTGGCCAAGCAGAAGCTCGAGGAGGAGATGCGCCTGGCCCGCGCGATCCAGAGCCGCCTGCTGCCGGCCAGGATCCCCACCTACGAGGGCCTGCAGATCGACGCGGTCAACCTCTCCAGCAAGGCCGTCTCCGGGGACTACTACGACATGATCCCGCGACAGGACGGCAAGCTGGCGCTCATCATCGCCGACGTCAGCGGCAAGGGCATGCCGGCCTCGCTGCTGGCGTCCAACCTCCAGGCCTCGCTGCGGGCGCAGAGCGACATCTGCGACTCGCCGGCGGAGATCCTCACGCGCGTCAATCGCCAGCTCCACGCCGCCACCGACAGCATGCACTTCGCCACCGTCTTCCTGGCCTTCCTCGACCCCGTCGCGCGCACCCTGGTCTACAGCTCCGGCGGCCACGACGCCCCGGTCCTGGTCCGCAACGACGGCAGCCTGCAGCGCCTGGAGGAGGGCGGCCTGCCCCTGGGCGCCTTCGACTTCGGTTCCTACGGCGAGGAGGAGGTGGCGCTGGCCGACGGCGACCTGCTGCTCATGTACACCGACGGCCTGACCGAGACCCGCAGCCCCGACGACGAGGACGAGTACGGACTCGATCGCCTCTGCGCCTTCCTCCGCGAGCACGACCACCTGGACGTGGCCGCGCTCCTGCCCTGCATCGACGAGGAACTGCAACGATTCCGCGGCCGCCACGAGGCGGATGACGACATCACCCTGGTAGCGCTCAAGCTCGCCCCCGCGCAGGACACGGCCTCTGCGGCCGCCGCCACGCGCGCGGGGTCGCGACGCGGCGCGGCCGAGGAGGCCTCATGAAGCGCCTGGCCCCCCTGATCATGCTGGCGGCCGTGGTCCTGATCGCCGTGGGACTGGTGGTCCGCCATCGCAACCCGGCCACTCCCTACACGGAGGACCGGGAGGCCTGGCAGGCCTACGAGCAGGGCGACGCCATGCTCCAGGCCTACCGCTACGACCGCGCCGAGGAGCGGTTCCGCAACGCCCTGAGCGCGGACCCGGACCTGGCGCCGGCCCACGCGGCCCTCGGCGAGCTCTACTACCGGATGGGCCTGAGCGAGCGCGGCCGCGGTTACATCGCCACCGCCGACAGCCTCGCCCTCGCCCTCGACGACGACCGCGCCCGCGTGCTGCTGCAGCTGCGACTCTCGGACATCAAGGGCTCGCGGTTCAACGCGGCCCGCGAGTCGCTGCTCGCCACGGCCCGGCAGCTGGCGCCCGAGAACGTGGTGGTGCTGGTGGCCGAGGCCCTCGGGCACGACCGCGACGGCGATCTCGCGGCCGCCGAACAGACCTGGCGGCACATCCTGGAGATCAACCCCAACTACGCCGCCGCCTACAACTTCCTCGGCTACCTGTACCTGAACCAGGGCCGCTACGACGAGGCCGAGGCCGCCATGCGGCGCTACGCCTTCGTGGCACCGGACCTGGCCAATCCGCACGACTCCCTGGGCGACGTGCTGAGCACCGTGGGCCGCTACGAGGAGGCCGAGGCCGAGTACCGCACCGCCCTGTCCAAGGATCCGAGCTTCTACTACTCGCTGGTGAACCTGAGCGAGGTCTTCCTCATGCGTGGCGAGGTGGACCGCGCCCTGTCGGTCAGCGACCAGGTGCTCGAGGAGATCGCCGGCACCGAGCACGTGCACAGCATCGCCACCGGCACCATCGAGCTGCTCTTCAACCTGCGTCTGTACGAGGAGGCCGCGACCCGGGCCGCGCGCTACCTGGCGGGCTCGCCGGCCACCGACACGGCCGGCTGGGTCGAGCTGCGACTGCGCCTGGCTCGCGGCGAGCTGGACGCGGGCGCCGCGGTGCTCGACTCCCTCGCCGCCGTGGTGACCGCCCGGCCGTGGTACGGCGAGCGCGCCGCCGCCACCGCCCGCGCCGATGCCAGCCTGCTGCGATTCCGCGCCGTGATCGACGAGCTGGCCGGCGACCACGCGGCCGCGGCCGACCAGTTCGCCCGGGCGCTCGCGGTGCAGGAGGACTGGCCGCCCCATGTCCAGCTCTACGACCGCGTCCACCTGGCCTACAACCTCATCGCCGTCGGCGCGCTCGATCGCGCCCGCGTCCAGATCGCCGAGGCGCTCGCCGTCAATCCCCGCCTGGCGGAGGGCGTGCTGGTGGCGGCCAGCATCGAGGCGGTGGCCGGCAACGTCCGCGAGGCGCGGCGGCTGCTCGACTCGCTGGAGCGGATGCTGGACCGGGCCGATGCGGACTATCCCGCCCTGGCCGATGCGATCCGGCTGCGCCAGCAGCTCCCGGATCCCGACCGGATCTAGCGGGGGCCGGCGCCCACGGTCTGCGGGCTGGCCAGGGCGCCGGGACGATCGGGGAAGAGCTCCTGGACCCGGGCGCGCCAGCTGGCGGCGTTGTCGTGGAATCCCAGCTCCTCCATCAGGCTGCCGCCGCGCTCCCAGGCCTGCACGTTCCACTCCCCCGCCGTCACCGCGCGCAGGTAGAGGCGCAGCGCCCGCTTGCGGTCACCGGCCACCCGGGCGCAGTCGGCCATGCCCACCCAGGCCGGGGAGTGATCGGGGTCGAGGTCGAGGGCCCGCTCGAAGGCCTCCGCCGCGGCGGTGACGTCCTTCTCGGCCAGGGCCAGCTGACCGCGGCACACCTGCTCGACGAGCGTGGCGACCCGGCGCAGCGGTTGCGGCGCCGTCGCGGCATGGGCCGCGAGCGACTCCAGCTCGCCGTGCACGCGCTGGGCCAGACGCTCCCCCGCCTCCGGTCCGTCCACCGCCGCCAGTGCGACGACGCCAGCCCGCGCCGCCTGGACGGCCAGCAGCGCGGCATCGCCCCAGTCGCGCCGGGCGGCCGCCACCACCTGCTGCGCCTCGTCCGCCTCGCCGGCCGCCACCAGCGCGGCGGCCAGATCGGCGGCCAGGTCCCGGCCGTAGGTGACCAGCCGGCGCATCTCCGGCGGCAGGGCCGCCACCTTGCGCCATGCCGATTCCAGGTGATGGAGGCTGGCCCGCAGTCCGGCCACCGGCAGCACCTGCCCGTCGAGGCGGTGCAGGGTCTCGCTACCGATCTGGTACTCGAAGAACGGTTCCTGGGGCATGTCCAGGCTGGCCTGGCGCAGCAGCCGCAGGTTGCGATCCCGCTTGCGGGACCGCTGTTCCGGCAGGCCCGGGTCGTGGACCACGAGCAGGGGCGCGTCGGCGATCACCAGGGCGTCGCCGGCCGCCAGCGAGACCAGGCTCGGCAGCACCTGCTCGTGCACGGGATAGCGGTAGCGGACGTCCGGATGGCTGCGGAACAGGCGCAGGGTCGGCTCGGGCCGCTCGGTCTCCACGGTCCGGCTATCGACCACCCCGACGCGGTAGCCCACCACGCCGGGATCGGCGAGAAGACGCTGGAACTCCACCGGCCGGATGCTCTGCAGCTGCTCGTCGCAGTCGAGCACCAGGATCCAGTCGCAGCTCGCGGCGGCGAGGGCGGCGTTGCGGGCGGCGGCGAAGTCGTCGTGCCAGACCAGGTCCACCACGCGCGCGCCATAGCCCTCGGCGATGATGCGGGTGTTGTCCTGCGAGCCGGTGTCCACCACCACGATCTCGTCCACCAGCGCCAGCGCCGACTTGATGGCCTTGCCGATGACGGCCTCCTCGTCGCGCGCGATCATGCAGAGACTGACGGTCTTGCGTTTCATGGAGACGAGGAATTCCTTTGCGTTAGAACCCGAGAGTCACCCCGGTATCGGCCCCCGCGCCGGCCGGTTTAGGGACGGATCACGAGCCGCGGAAGGACCGGCCATGCCCCAGGCCCGCTGCCCGGTGTACGCCCTGCTGGACAACGTCCGCAGCGCCTGGAACGTGGGGTCCATGTTCCGCACCGCCGACGCCGCCGGCCTGGCGGGCCTCTACCTGTGCGGCATGACCGCCACGCCGCCGCGGCCGGACATCGAGAAGACCGCCCTCGGCGCCAGCGCCACCGTCCCCTGGGACTACTGGCGCGACAGCGCCGCGGCGGTGCGGGCCATCGCCGGCCGGGGCGTCCAGGTGGTGGCCCTCGAGCGGACGGCCGACGCCGCCCCCTTCGACGCCTTCGCCTACCGGTACCCGCTGTGCTTCGTGGTGGGCCACGAGGTGACGGGCGTGCGGGCCGAGGTGCTGGCCGCGTGCGACGCGCGGGTGGCCATCCCCATGCATGGCCACAAGGGATCGCTGAACGTGGCGGTGAGCTTCGGGATCATGGCCTACGCGGCCCGCCAGCGCTGGCAGGCTCAGGCGGTGCCGTCGAGCCGCCAGGCGTAGGCGCGCAGCAGGTGATTGCTGGCGGCACAGACGCGGGCCGCGACCACCGTGCGATAGACCGCCGAGCGACCCACCTTCACCCGCTGGTCCGCCGCCGGATACACCGTGTCCTGGTCCAGGGCGCGCAGGGTGCGCAGGGCCAGGTAGTAGGGGACGACGCAGAAGAGCCGCAGCTGGTACTCCGTCCGCGGCAGGAGCTGGCAGTACTCCCGCGCCCGGCGCAGGCGCCGACGGGCGAGGGCGCCGATCCGGCCCAGCGCGGCCCGCGCCCGGGGGTGGGCCGACGGCTCCAGGAGGTCGGCCGCCGTCAGTCCCTCGGCCCGGCATACCGCCTCGGGCACGAAGCTGACGCCGCGTTGCCGGTCTC
>JAASSM010000185.1 GCA_021767885.1 bacterium
AGCCCAGGAGGAGGGCCCGCAGCCCGGGTAGCCGGGACGGATGCCGAGGCGATCACGGGCGAGGTCGTTCCCCAGGGGACGACCTCGCCTTATGCTGTGCCCCATGAAGCGCGCGCTCTTCCTCGCCACCATGCTCGTCCTGCCGGTCGGTGGGATCGCCGTCGACCCGATCGCGGCGCCGGCCGCGCCGGCCGCGCCGGTCGCGACCGCCCCGGCCGACCCGACCGCTTCGACCGCCTCGACCGCTCCGACCGCCTCGACCGCTCCGACCGCCTCGGCCGATCCGACCGCCCCGGCCTGGGCGCCGCTCCCTCCGGACGCCGTGCACCTCGAGGCGCTGCTGGAGAAGACCATCTTCCAGGTGGACGTGATCGCCCTGGACCTGTGGCTGGGCCCGGCCAGCGTCGCGCGGGTGCGGCGGTTCGACGCCGCGGACGGGGCCCCCGCGGACGGGGCCGCCGCGGCTGCCCGCCATGCCCCACGCGACTCCCTCGCCGCCGTGGTCGCCGGTAGCCGCGATGCCGGGGCGCGGATGGTGCTGCAGCGCGACGTGAGCCTCGACCGCTTCCTCGACGGCGTGATCGCCGACATGCGCCGGGCCCACCAGGCGGGCCTGCTCTCGGCGGAGGGCTTGCAGCACGTGGCCACCGGCCTGCCGGTCTGGCTGGCGCCCCTGCGCGCGGAGGGCCTGCGCGAGGGCGACCGCTTCCTCTATCGCATCACCGGAGACACGCTGCGCACGCGCGTCGAGCGTGCGGACGGCGCGGTGGTGATCGACCAGACCGACGTGGGCGCCGAGCACCGCCGCGCGCTGCTGGGCAGCCTGGTGGCGCCGGGCGGCGGGTTCGCCGACCAGCTCCTGGACCAGCTCGTGCGCCGGGCCCGCACGCCATGAGGCGCGTGGTGGGGCCCGAGATCCTCGACACCCTACCCGCCGACCATCCCGCCGCGCTGGCCAACCGCCGGGACCTGCGCCGCATCAACGCCCTGCAGGGCAACCCGCGCTGGATCGCCCGCACCCTCGCGCCCCGGCTGCGGCCGGGCGACCACGTCCTGGAGGCCGGCGCCGGCGACGGGGCGCTGGGCCGCGCGCTGTGGCGTCGCCTGCCGGTCCTGCAGCACTGCCGGTACACCGGCCTCGACCGCCAGACCGACCGCCCGGGCGACTGGCCCGCCGGCTGGGACTGGATCCGGGCCGACCTCCGCGACCACCCCCTCGCCCCGGCGCCGCGCGTGGTGGTGATCAACTTCCTGCTGCACCAGTTCGACGACGCCCAGCTCGCCCGCCTCGGCCGCCGCCTCGCTCCCGCCGCGCTCTGGTTGGTCTGCGAGCCCCACCGCAGCCGGTACGCGCTGCTCGGCCTGGGCCTGCTGCGCCCGCTGCTGGGGTTGCACCGGGTCTCCTGGCAGGACGGGCGGACCAGCATCCGCGCGGGGTTCCGCGGCCGGGAGCTGCCCGCGCTCCTGGGCGCCGACGCCACGGGCCGCTCCAGCCGCGTGACCATCGACCCGCGCGGGGTCTACCGCGTGGTGTCGGAGGTGCCGTCGGAGTTGCCTGCGGGGTCGCCGACAGGGTCGCCTCCAGGGTCGGCTCCGGGGTCGCCGCCAGGGTCGCCGCCAGGGTCGCCGCCAGGGTCGCCCTAGAGCGCCACCAGCAGCGACTCCGAGCAGAACCCCGGCCCCAGGGCCGAGATGAGCCCGTACCCGCCGCGGCCGGTGCCGCGCTCCTGCAGGTATCGCTCGATGACGAAGAGCACCGTGGTGGACGACATGTTCCCGAAGTCGCGCAGCACGCCGCGGGTCCAGTCCATGGCGTCGGGCGGCAGGTCCAGCGCCTCCTCGTAGGCCGCGATCACCCTGGCGCCGCCGGGGTGGAAGAGGTGGGCGGAGACGTCGTCGAGGGTGAGCTGGTGGTGGGCGAGGAAGCCCCCCAGATCGGCGGCCGCGTGCTCGCGGACGATCTCCGGGATGCGCCGCTGGAACACCACCTGCAGGCCCTCCTGCAGCACGGTCCAGCCCATGACGTCCAGGCTGTCGGGGTAGAGGCGGCTGCGGGCGCCGAGGATGGGCAGGCCGGGGTCGGCGGCGGTGGGGGAGCCGGTGCGACCGGCGGTGCCGGTGCTCGCCGCGGCGGGGTCGTCCCCTGGCGGGTCGCCACGGACCACCGCCGCGGCCGCGCCGTCGGCGAACAGGGCGCAGGCCACGAGGTTGGACTTCGTCGCGTCGCCGGGCATGAAGGTCAGGCCGCACAGCTCGGTGGCCACCAGCAGGATCGTGGCGCCGGGGCGGCCGCGGGCCAGGTCCGCCGCGTGGCCCAGGCCCGCCGCGCCGCCGGCGCAACCCAGTCCCCAGAGCGGCAGGCGGCGCACGTCCGGGCGCAGGCCCAGGACCCCGACCAGCCGCGCGTCGATGGACGGCGTCGCCAGGCCGGTGGTGTTGACGTAGAGGATGGCATCCACGTCCGCCGGCGAGCAGCCGGCGCGCTGCAGGGCATCGCGGGCGGCGCGGGCCGACAGTTCCGTGGCCGCCTCGGTGTACAGGGCGCTGCGCTCGGCGAGGTCGTGGTCCTCACCGAACCACGGTGGCGGCACCACGAAGTGGCGCGTCTCGATGCCCGCGTTGGTGAACAGGGGCAGCAGGCGTTCGAGACCCGGGATGCGCGCGGCGAACAGGTCGCGGGCGAAGTCGCGGGCGGTGGTCTGGTCCACGCGGTGCTCGGGCACCGCGGTGGCGACGCTCTGGATCCTGGGCATGGTGCGGTCCCCCGGATCTGGGTGGCGGGTGCAGTGCGCACAAGCTACCGGGGGGCGCGCGGGATGACGACCTCGCCGCCGGCGGCGAGGTCGTCGGTCGGGGCGGTTGCCCGGCGTCCGGCGTGGCTCAGGGCACCCAGAACCGGCTCGCCGCCCCCGGCGCCGGCGGTACCGGTGCGTTCACCCGGAACACCCGCGTCTCCTGGCCCGGCAGGTCCGGATAGGTGAACGTGCGGTCCGGCGTGATCACCTCGAGCACGTGGGGTGGCAGCGGGTCGAAGAACGGCGCGAGATCCGGCATGAGGAAGCGCGCCACGTAGCGGTTGACCACCAGGTACTCCGCGCCGCGCTCCACCGACCGGGTGAGCACCTCGCCTGCGCCGGCCGCGCTGCCGTAGCCGGCGAAGCGGCACCCGGCCCAGTAGCTGGCGTAGGGCTTGTAGCCCGCGACCACGGTGTGGCGGTCCACCCGCTCGCGCAGCCAGAGGCCCGCGTCCCGCAGGCCGAGGAACACCTCCTCCGGCTGCGGGAGCCGCCGGATCTCCGGGGCCGTGGTCATGGCGAACCCCACCACGGCCATGGCCGCCAGCGCGGCGGCCACCGTCTGCCGCAGCTCGCTGCCCGCTCGCGCCTCATCCGGGCCACCGGCCGGGCGCGACCGCTCAGCTCGCGGCCCTTCCGGTCCACCCGCCGGGCGCGGCCGCTCCGCTCCCGTCCCATCCGGGCCACGTTCCGGACCCGGCCGCTCCGCCCACCCCATCCGGGCCGCGCCGCGCGCCGCGATCCCCGCCAGCCACATCCCGCCATGGCTGGCGGCCAGCAGCCAGAACGGCAGGTAGGGCACCCAGTAGCGCGCGTCCATGCGGAAGGTGAAGATGGGCAGCACCAGCACCGGGAGCATGAAGAGCAGGTGTCGTCCCGGCCGGACCATCACGCCCACGAGCGCCAGGATCACCAGCGGCCAGCCGAGCTGTGCCGGCAGGCCCGACAGCAGCTCGGGCAGGTTCTCGCCCAGCACCGCGCCCAGGCCGCGCTGCTGCACGTCGGCGAGGCCGGCGGCGAGGAAGCCGCTCTTGCCGCTGAGGGTCCACTGGCCGCTGGCCAGTCGCGCGAACACCAGGTACGGCACCACGCACGCCGCCGCGGCCAGGCCCAGCCGCCAGGGGATCCGCCGCGTGCGCACCAGCTCGGCCAGGGCCACCGCGCCGGCCACCAGCAGCAGTTCCGGACGCACCACGTAGGCATAGCCCAGGCAGAGGCCGGCGCGGACGTGCGCGCCGCGTGCGAGGAGCAGCCAGGCGCCGGCGAGCAGCACGGCGGCCAGGAGGTCGGACATGGCGCCGGTGGACAGGCGCACGGCCAGCGGCTGGACGGCCATCATCGCGGCGCCGAGCAGGCCCATCCCCGTGCCGGCGTGGCGGCGGAGCATCACGAAGGTCAGACCCACCAGCGCGGTGCCCAGGACCACGTTGAGCACCTGGGCCACGCGCAGGACGGTGAGCGGATCCTCCGCGCCCACCGGCAGCAGGCCGGCGCTCACCAGCAGGGGCCAGCCGGGCGCGAAGCTGCCGAAGGGCAGCACGCCGGTGGACACCAGCGTGCGCGCCTGGTGCAGGTAGTAGACGGCGTCGAAGCCGGGGTAGCTGGTGCCGAGGGCCAGCCAGAGGCGCAGACCCGCCGCCGCCAGGAGGATGGCGGCGATGGCCGCGGCGGGGACCGCGGCACCGGTCGCGGCGGAGGTCGCGATGGCGGCGAGCCGTGGCGCCGCGCGGGGGAGCCGGCGCGCGCTCATGGTGCGGTGGATCCGGACAACGGGGCACCTCCGTGCCGTGGGCATGGGCCGTGCAAGGCACGCTAGGGTGCCCCGGGGCGCCGGTCAACGTGCGACGCGGTCGCGCCACGCCGCCGTCCCGCTCGGCCTGCGGACGCCACCCGTGCCGCCGATGTGCTATCCTGGCCTCGCCCCGATCACCGCCGGAAGGATCCGTGGATGACCCGACGCCAGACCGTGACCGCCACCACCCTCGCCGCGCTGGCCCTGGCCGCCGCCGCCCTGGTGGTCCTGCCGTCTCGCGACGCGCCGGCCTCGCCTGCCGCCGCGGCCTGGCGCACCCTGGCGCCCGGCCTGGAGCTGGGCGAGTTCACCCTGCCCCTGCCGCCGGAGCGCGGCGAGCCCGAGGCGGTGATCCTGCGCGTCGACCCCGCGCGCTGGGACCTCGCGGTGCACTGCGCCTCGGACCAGCCCGGGGACGGCCCCCGCAGCGCCCGTCGCTGGTGCGAGCAGGAGGACCTGGTCGCGGCCATCAACGCCGGCATGTTCCATCGCGACTGGCGCTCGCACGTGGGGTACGCGCGCTGCGGCGACACGGTGAACCAGCCGCGTGGCAACCACTACGAGTCCGTGGCCGCCATGGATCCCATCGACCCCGCGGACCCGCCCTTCCGCATCTTCGACCTCGACCACGACGGCGTCGCCCTCGAGGACATCGCCGCCCGCTACC
>JAASSM010000186.1 GCA_021767885.1 bacterium
CGACGAGCCGGTCTGGCTCCAGCCCGACGACGTGGCCGAGGGCCGCGACACCGTGGACGAGGCCGCCGCGGCCTGGATCACCGGCGCCGTCCCCGTGGCCGATCCCGACCTCCCCCGCGAGACGGATCTGCCGCGACCGGCCGCCGCCTTCCTCGGCGCCCGGCCCAACCCCTTCAATCCGGTCACCGACCTGGTCTTCCGCCTGCAGCATCCCGGCGACCACGCCGAGCTCTCGATCCACGACCTCGCCGGACGCCGCGTCCGCTCCTTCCCGCTGACGGGCCTGGCCGCCGGCGAGCACCGCGTGCGCTGGGACGGCCGCTCGGATGCCGGGCGCGTCCTGCCCAGCGGCAGCTACGTGATCCGGCTCGAGACCTGGGAGGCCTCGGACGTGGGGATCGTCACGCTGATCAAGTAGCCGGCTGGACGGCCCGCCACCGATATGCAACAATACCGCTCGGAGTTTCGTCAGCGGCGCATGGGAGGTGCACGATGCTGCGCTCGACGTTCGACTCGCTCAAGTTCCTGGTGATCGGCCCGCTGACCCTGGCCATGCTCTTCGTGATCAACTGGATGACCTCGCCCGGCGACTGGTGGGTGCAGTGGGCCGCGCTGGGCATCGGCATCGCCTGGGTGATCTGCCTGCTGCAGGTGATCCGCGACGCCGTCGTCCTCGGCGGCCTGTCGGCCCTGGGCGTCTACCTCTGGCGGCGCCGCCAGCGGCAGGATCAGCAACCACCGACCACCTGAGCTAGGTGTGCCGGGCGATGGACAGGACCCGGAACCGCTCGCAGTGCCGGGCCTCGCCCAGCGGTCCACTGACCTCCTCGCTCACGAATCGCGCCACCCGGTCGAAGTCTGGGAACTGCGAGGCGTGGCAGGCGAGGAGCGCCAGCTTCCGCTCCATGCGGTCGCTGATGTCCACCACGCGGTCCGGCGCGTGGGAGCCGTAGAAGTGGATCTCCTGGACCGCGTGCGGCTCTCCGGGATACATCCAGCGGTTGCGCGCCGCGAAGACGGCGTCGAACACCGCCCGGGCGGCCACGCGGTGATCGCGGTGGAAGAGGTTGAGGTCGTCGAACTGCTGGTTGGCCGGGTCGAAGGAGAAGACCACGTCCGGCCGGTGCTCGCGGATCGCCTCCACCAGCTGACGACGCAGTTCCTCGGTCTCGGCCAGGAAGCCGTCGCGGTGGCCGAGGAACACCACCGGCACGCCCAGCATCGCCGCGGCGGCCTCCTGCTCCCGGTGCCGGATGGCCGCACGCTCCGGTGCGGTGGCGTCCCCCACCTTGAAGCCGTTCTCCCCGTTGGTCAGGACCACGAGCGCGCCCTGCCAGCCCGCATCGAGCAGCCCCATCAGGGTGCCGGTGCAGACGAACTCGGCGTCGTCGGGATGGGCGCTGAAGCAGAGGAAGCGAGGCACGGGAACGTCCTTCCGTCCGGTCACCGGCGGCGCGGCGGCGACGGCCCAGCTTAGCCTCACGGGACCGGATCCACCAGCCCGGGAACGGTTGCGAGGCATCCGCCACGACCCCAGCGTGTGCCTCGTCGCCGCCACCGTCCGGTCGTCCCACGGGAGGAGCCGCCGATGCCCACGCTCACCAGCCGCGAGATCCGCCTGGCGCGCCGCCCCGCCGGCGTTCCCGAACCCGCCGACTTCGAGCTCGCGACCACCCGGGTCGCCGCGCCCGCCGACGGCGAGATCCAGGTCCGCAACCTCTGGATGTCCGTCGACCCCTACATGCGCGGCCGCATGCGCAAGCTGAAGAGCTACATCGAGCCGTTCGCCCTGGGCGAGGTCCTCGCGGGCGAGTGCCTGGGCGAGGTGATCGACTCCCGTCACCCCGACTTCGCGCCCGGCGACGTGGTCCACAGCCTGCACGGCTGGCGGGAGGCCTGGGTGGGACCGCCGGAGGGCGTCACCACCGTGGATCCCGATCTCGCGCCCCTGCCTGCCTACCTCGGCGTCATGGGCATGACGGGATTCACGGCCTACGTGGGGCTGCTGGACATCGCCGCGCTGCGGTCCGGAGAGACGGTCTTCGTCTCGGCGGCCGCGGGGGCGGTGGGCTCCGTGGTCTGCCAGATCGCCAGGCTCCACGACTGCCCGGTGATCGGCAGCGCCGGCTCGCCGGCCAAGACGGCCTGGCTCCGGGACGACCTCGGCGTCGACGCCACCATCGACTACAAGGCCACGCCCCGCGTGGGGGCCGAGCTCGCCCGCATCGCCCCCGATGGCATCGACGTCTACTACGACAACGTGGGCGGCGACCACCTCGAGGCCGCGCTCCAGAACCTCAACGACCATGGTCGCATCGCGGCCTGCGGCATGATCTCCGTCTACAACCAGCGCCGGCCGCCGGCGGGTCCGCGGAACCTGATCCAGGTGATCGCGCGCCGCCTGACCCTGCGCGGGTTCATCATCCACGACCACCTCGACCGCCACGCCGACTTCCAGCGCGACATGAGCCGCTGGCTGGCCGCCGGCCGGGTCCGTCAGCGGGAGACCGTGCACCACGGCATCGCCGAGGCGCCCGCTGCCTTCATCGGTCTGTTCGCGGGAGAGAACGTCGGCAAGATGCTGGTCCAGCTGGGCGACTGAGTCGTGCCCGGAACGAAGGGGAGCCGGACGGATCCGGCTCCCGGGGGCATCGACCAGCTCGGAACCAGGGTCACTGGTTGCGGAACGCCGCGGCGTCCAGCCCCTCGATCCCCTCCCAGTCCGGCTCCTCCATGGCCACCAGGGCGTGGCAGGCCTCGCAGTCCTGGGAGATCACGTCGCCGTCGACGGACTCCATCATGTCGTTGTGGCAGCGGAAGCAGCCGCCCTCGCTGAAATCGCCGTACACGTCGAAGTGGGAGAGGTTGCTCTCGTAGGTGCCCCACTCGATGTTCATCTGCGGCCAGACGTTGCGCTCGAGGATGCGGGTGAGCTCGGCCACGGTGGGCTCCATGGCCGCCTCGAGGGCGGCGAGGTCGTCGGGATGCTCCTCGGTATAGATCTCCCGCAGACGGTCGGCGATGAGCTCGGCCGTGTTCTCGGCGGGCGTCACCTCGCGCAGGACACGCTCGCCCTCCTTGCGCAGCCAGGGCACGTCCGCATCCAGCGCGCCGGAGGCCAGGGCGGTGTCCATGGCGCGGTGCGGCAGGTGGTAGATGTGGGTGGGGCGGTTGTGGCAGTCCAGGCAGTCCATGGTGCGCCACTCGCCGGCGTCCGGATCGGAGTCGCCCAGGAGGTAGCGGATCTCGCCATCCGGCGTGCTCTGGATCACCTCGACGATCTCCTGGCGCTCGCGGTCGAGGTGGCGATAGCGGACCTCGTTGCGGGGATCGACGTGCCAGTGGATGCCGCTGGCGCGCGTGGCGGCGGTCCCGCCCTCGGGGCCGCCCACGTGGACCACCAGGGCCGTGGTCTGCTCGGTGTTCTCGGCGTCCTTGGCGAAGCGGGGATGGGCCACCAGGTGCGAGCCGTGGAACTGGGTGGGCCAGTGGCACACCTCGCAGGTCTCCCGCGCCGGACGCAGGTTCAGCACCGGCGTGGGGATGGGGCGGTGGAAGTCGTCGGTCATCACGGCGTAGACCTGGCGCAGGCCGGAGAGCTTGGCCCGCACGAACCAGGACGCCCCGGGGCCGATGTGGCACTCCACGCACTTGACGTTGGCATGGGGCGACGTGGCATGGGCCGTGGCCTCGGGCGCCATGACCTCGTGACACACGTAGGAGCAGAACTGGTTGGAGTCCGTGTAGTGGTAGGCCTCGAAGCTGAAGAGGCCCAGGCCCACGAAGGCCACCAGGGTCACGCCGGCCACCACCACCGCCCGACGGACGAACCGGCCACTGGTGATGTCGAGCACGGTGTGCTGGCGCCCCTCGGCCTTCTCCTGCCGGCGCCGGATCACGTTGCCCAGGACGATCAGCCCCACGCCGAGGGCCAGGAAGGCGGGCAGGACCATGAAGCCGATGAGGTCCACGTAGGGGTTGGATTCCCGCCCGGCCAGCGCGTTGTACACGTAGAGGATGAACATCACGCCGAGCAGGAAGACGGTCACCGCGGACAGGACGCTGCCAGCGGCAGCCACCCAGTTGTCCCAGAAGACCGGGAGCCGCCGCTGGAACCAGGCCTGGAAGCGGCTGTCGGGCTCGTGAGAATCCTGGCGGGTGGAATTTCCGGGGGTCTCGGGCATGGAATCACACTCCGGGGTGGGTGATCGCGGGCGGGTCTGCTGGCAAGCTACCAGGAAATCCCAGCAGATTCCAGAACATCCGATCCCGGGTAGGATTTCGGGAATCAGAGATCGATCCGCAGCATCAGCCGGATGCCGTGGAAGCGCGCCGTCGGGTGCACGGCCACCGGCCCGGCCACCTCCTCGGCTTCTTCCCCGCCCCCGGCCAGCTCCAGCTCCGCCCGTGCGAACAGGGCCTGCTGCCAGCGGTATCCCACCGCCAGGCTCACCGGACCGGCCACGGCCACCCGGGCGGTCAGGCCCAGCCCCACCTCGCCGGCGGGGATGCCCTCGCCGTCCATGGCCTCGGTGTAGAAGAGCACCAGGCCTCCCAGCGAGGCGGTGGCCTCCAGCGCGGCGTGGCGGTTCTCCACCAGGGCGAGGTGCAGATCCGCCACCGCCCGGGCCAGGCCGCACCCCACGCCGGGCCGGTCCACCTCACCAGCCACCCCGCCCACCGACAGGTCCAGCCGCAGGGGGCGAGCGAAGGTCCAGCCCACCCCCAGCATCAGGCCCGTACCGTCGATGCGGGGGTCGAGCCCGGCGGCCACCAGCGCTCTGGCCCCCCGGGGATCGAGGTCCAGATGCACCCACTCGGGCCCCGCGTGCACGGTGAAGTTGCTGCCCTCGCCGGGCCCGGGTCGGGGTGGCGGCCCGCCAGCGATGGCCGGGCTCGAGGACGCCACCAGCAGCGCCAGCAAGGCCAGGGGCATCGGCAGCACACCGATGGCGCGGTGGGTTCGGGTGCGGCGGCGCCGGCGCGTCATGATCATCCCTCCCCATCCTGGTCGCGCAGCCCCAGGGTGCGGATGCGCTTGTGCAGGTTGGTGCGCTCGAGACCGAGATCGCGGGCCGCACGCGTGACGTTGCCCTGGTGGCGGGCCAGCGACTCGCGGACCAGGTCCCGCTCCAGCGCCTCGCGGGCCTCGCGCAGGGGCAGGTGGGCGTACGCGGCCCAGCCCACGCCGGCCGCGTCGCCGGCCGCACCGGCCGCGTCGCCGGCCGCGCCGGTCGGCGC
>JAASSM010000187.1 GCA_021767885.1 bacterium
CGTCCTTCCTGCCGGCATCGCGGAGGCGCGATCACATGTAGTAGTCGAAGTCGTGCTCGGTGCGCACGTGGCGGCGCAGGCGGAAGACGTGCGCCGGCAGCGACGGGTCGAGCTCGACGTAGTTGCGCGGCCCCTGCCAGAGGAAGCGCTGGTCGTCCAGCAGGTCGTGCAGCTGGTAGACGTCGCGCGGGCCCAGGTCCAGGGCGTCCAGGGGCAGCTCCACCCAGCCGCTGTGCCGGTGGTGCGGATCGAGGTTGGCCACCACGATGATCACGTTCTCGCGGCCGTCTGCACCGGGCGCGCTCTTGCTGTAGCAGAGCAGGTGCTCGTTGTCCGTGGCGTGGAAGCGCAGGCTGGCGTTGCCGTGCAGCGCGGGGTTCTCCCGCCGGATGGCGTTCAGCCGCGTCAGCAGCGGGGCCAGCGTGTCGGGCTGGTCCCAGTCGCGGACACGCACCTGGTACTTCTCCGAGTCGAGGTACTCCTCGCCACCGGGCAGGGCCTCGTTCTCGTAGAGCTCGAAGCCGCTGTAGATGCCGTAGCTCGCGGCCAGGGTGCTGGCCAGCACCGCGCGCACGCGGAAGGCCGGCTTGCCGCCGAACTGCAGGTACTGCGGCAGGATGTCCGGGGTGTTGGCGAAGAAGTTGGGCCGGAAGAAGTCGCTCACCGGCGGCCGGGTGATCTCCGTGAGGTACTCCTGCAGCTCGTCGGCGGTGTTGCGCCAGGTGAAGTACGTGTAGCTCTGGTCGAAGCCCGCCTTGGCCAGCGCGTACATGAGCTTGGGGCGGGTGAAGGCCTCCGAGAGGAAGACCGTCTCCGGGTACTGCGCCTTGACCGCGGCGATGAGCCACTGCCAGAAGCGGATGGGCTTGGTGTGCGGGTTGTCCACGCGGAAGATGCCCACGCCGCGCTCGCACCAGAAGAGGGTGACCTCGAGCAGTGCCTGCCACAGCTCCTGCCAGTCCTCGGTGTCGAAGTTCAGCGGGTAGATGTCCTGGTACTTCTTGGGCGGATTCTCGGCGTACTGGATGCTGCCGTCGGGCCGCCGCCGGAAGAACGAGGGATGCTCCGTGACCCAGGGATGATCCGGCGCGCACTGGAAGGCCAGGTCCAGGGCCACCTCCAGGCCCAGCTCGCGGGCCCGCTGCCCGAAGAAGGCGAAGTCCTCCAGGGAGCCCAGGTCCGGATGGATGGCCGTGTGGCCGCCGCTCGGCGCGCCGATGGCCCAGGGGCTGCCCGGATCCTCCGGCCCCGGGGTCAGGGTGTTGTTGGGGCCCTTGCGGTGCGCGTGGCCGATGGGGTGGATGGGCGGCAGGTAGACCACGTCGAAGCCCATGGCCGCCACGGCGGGCAGCCGCTCCGCCGCCGCACGCAGGCCCGGGCCCGTGCCCACCTCGGCGGCCGCCGAGCGCGGGAAGTACTCGTACCAGGCACCGGTGCGCGCCCGCTCGCGGCCGGTGTCCACGCGCAGGACCAGCTGGTAGACGGTCTGGCGGCTGCGATCGGCATGGCGGCGCATCAGGCGCGCCAGGTCCGGCGCCGACACCAGCGCCACCGCGTCCTCGATCTCCTGCTCGGCCACGAGCAGCTCCGCCGCGTTGCGCAGCCGCGTGCGCTCGGCGCCCTCGGCCCGGCCGGCGGCCGCCTCCAGCAGCCCGCGTCCCTCCTGCAGCTCCACGGCCACGTCCTGGCCCGCGGCCACCTTCTTCTGCAGGCCGTCCAGCCAGGAGGCGAAGGGATCGAGCCAGCCGGCCACGGTGTACTCGTGGGCCCGGAGCGTCTCGATGGTGAAGGAGGCCTCCCAGCGATCGTTCCGCACGTGCCGCATGAAGACCTCGGTCCACTGCGCCGCACCGGCGGGACGGTGACGCAGGACCACGGCGATGCGGTCGTGGCCGTCGGTGACCGCGTCCACGCTCACGCGGACGCTCTCGCCCACGGTCCGCTTGATGGGGAAGCGTCCGTGCTCGAGGCAGGGCTCCAGGTTCTCCAGCCAGACGCGGCCGGCCTCGGCCAGCACGGGGATGGGCGGTTCGGCATGCGGGCTCATGCAGGCGTCTCCTTCCCGGCTGCGGCGGCGATGGCGCCGCGGTAGACCTCGCGGACCTTGCGGGCGATGGCGTCCCAGCCGAACTCGGCCTGGACGCGCCGGCGGCCGGCCAGGCCCATCTGGCGCGCGCGCTCGGGATCCTCCAGGATCCCGGCCATGGCGTCGGCCAGCCCCGCTGCGAAGGCGTCGGGATCGTCCGGCTCCGGATCGGTGGACGACCGCGCCCGCAGCGGCACCAGCTCGCCCGTCTCCCCGGGCACGACCACGTCCGGGATGCCGCCCACCCGGCTGGCCACCACCGGGGTCTCGCAGGCCATGGCCTCGAGGTTGATGATGCCGAAGGGCTCGTACACCGACGGGCAGCAGAACACCGCCGCGTGGCTGTAGAGCGCCACGGCGGTCTCGCGCGAGACCATCTCCTCGATCCACACCACGTGGGGCCGCTCGGTGCGCAGGGTCTCCACGGCGGCGACCACCTCGGCCGCCAGCTCGGGGGTGTCCGCCCCGCCGGCGCACAGCACCACCTGCACCTCCGGCGGCAGCCGGCGCGCGGCGGCCAGGAAGTGGCCGATGCCCTTCTGACGCGTGATGCGGCCGAGGAAGAGCACGTACGGCACGGTGGGATCCACGCCGTAGCGGCGCAGCTCCTCGGGTTCGTCCACGCGGTGATAGACCTGCGGGTCGATGCCGTTGGGGATCACGGTGACGCGGTCGGCGGGCAGGCCGAAGAGCCGCTGGATGGCCTCGCGATCGGCGCGCGAGACGGCGATCACCGCGTCGGCCAGGGTGAGCGTCTGGCGCTCGATCCAGGCGGAGAGGTCGTACCCGCGTCCGAGCTGCTCACGCTTCCAGGGACGCAGGGGCTCCAGCGAGTGCACCGTGACCACCAGGGGCACGCCGTACGCCAGGCGCGCCAGCACGCCGGCGAAGTGCGAGTACCAGGTATGGCAGTGGACCACGTCCGCGCCCGGCGGCATGGCCATCATCTGCAGGTTGGTGTGCAGCGCATCGAGGGCGCCGCGGGCGCGGCCGGGATTGTCCGCCAGCATGGCCGCGCCGTAGGGCAGGCCGCGCACCGGCGGCCGGGCCGCGGGCTCCTGCTGGTCGCCGAAGCAGAGGACCTCGGTGGGCTCGAGGCGGGCCATCTCGCGGGCGAGGTGCTCGACGTGCACCCCGGCGCCACCGTAGACGTGGGGCGGGTACTCGCGGGTGAGCATGAGGACGTTCATGGCTGGCGGGACCTCCGTGGCGCCGTTGCGACGAGGCCGCGCCTCGCACCGGCGAGCCGCGGCATTCCGGGATCACACGCTAGCCGCATCCGCTCGAAGGGCCAACCGGCGAAGTGGCAGGACCGGCGCTCCGGCGCTTTCGTGGGCGCCATGAGAATCTGGCCCGGACATCCCTACCCGCTGGGTGCCACGTACGACGGCGTGGGCACC
Organism: bacterium; assembly: GCA_021767885.1. The sequence goes on from JAASSM010000187.1 coordinate 3,487, forward strand.
AACTTCTCCCTCTTCTCCGAGGTGGCCGAGCGCGTGGAGCTCTGCCTCTTCGGCCCGGACGGCCGCGAGCAGCGCGTGGACCTGCCCGAGGTCACCGGCTTCTGCTGGCACGGCTACCTGCCCGACGTGGGGCCCGGCCAGCTCTATGGCTACCGCGTCCACGGGCCGTACGACCCCGCCCACGGTCTGCGCTGCCAGCCGGAGAAGCTGCTGATCGACCCCTACGCCAAGGCCATCAGCGGCCAGGTGGACTGGCACGAGGCGGCCTTCCCCTATCACTTCGGCCACCCGGACACGCGCAACCCCCTGGACAGTTCCCCCTACGTGCCGCGGGCGGTGGTGACCAACCCCTACTTCGACTGGCGCGGCGACGTCTCGCCGGCCCGTCCCCTGGACGAGCTGGTGATCTACGAGGCCCACGTCAAGGGCCTGACCGCGACGCACCCGGACCTGCCGCCGGAGCTGCGCGGCACCTACGCCGGCCTCGCCCACCCCGCGGTGATCGAGTACCTGCAGGGGCTGGGCGTCAACGCCATCGAGCTGCAGCCGGTGCACCACTTCCTGCACGACGCCCACCTCATCGACCGCGGCCTGCGCAACTACTGGGGCTACAACACGCTGGGCTACTTCGCCCCCCACGACGAGTACGCCGCCCACGGCCGCCACGGCCAGCAGGTCCAGGAGTTCAAGCAGATGGTGCAGGCCCTGCACGAGGGCGGCATCGAGGTGATCCTCGACGTGGTCTACAACCACACCTGCGAGGGCAACCACCTCGGGCCCATGCTCGGGTTCAAGGGCATCGACAACCAGGCCTACTACCGCCTCACCGACGACCGCCGCTACTACATGGACTACACCGGCACCGGCAACAGCCTGAACATGCGGCACCCCCACGTCCTGCAGCTGATCATGGACTCGCTCCGCTACTGGATCACCGAGATGCACGTGGACGGCTTCCGCTTCGACCTGGCCGCCACCCTGGCCCGCGAGCTGCACGACGTGGACCGCCTCTCCTCCTTCCTCGACCTCATCCAGCAGGACCCCACCGTCAGCCAGGTCAAGCTCATCGCCGAGCCCTGGGACGTGGGCGAGGGCGGCTACCAGGTGGGCAACTTCCCGCCGCTGTGGTCGGAGTGGAACGGCAAGTACCGCGACTGCATCCGCGACTTCTGGCGGGGGCAGGACCAGACCCTGGCCGAGTTCGCCTCCCGCCTGACCGGCAGCAGCGACCTCTACGAGAACACCGGCCGCCGCCCCTACGCGAGCATCAACTTCATCACCGCCCACGACGGCTTCACCCTGCGCGACCTGGTCAGCTACAACGAGAAGCACAACGAGGCCAACGGCGACGAGAACCGCGACGGCGAGGACCACAACCGCTCCTGGAACTGCGGCGCCGAGGGCCCCACCGACCAGCCCGAGGTCCTCGCCCTGCGCGCCCGGCAGCAGCGGAACCTGCTGGCCACGCTCATGCTCTCCCAGGGCGTGCCCATGCTGCTGATGGGCGACGAGGTGGGCCGCACCCAGCAGGGCAACAACAACACCTACTGCCAGGACAACGAGCTCAGCTGGTTCGACTGGGAGGAGGCCGACACCGGCCTGCTGGGGTTCTGCCGCCGGCTCATCGCCTTCCGCCACGCGCACCCGGTGTTCCGCCGGCGCGGCTGGTTCCAGGGACGGCCGGTACCCGAGGGCAAGGTGGACGACGCCGCCTGGTTCACCCCCGACGGC
>JAASSM010000188.1 GCA_021767885.1 bacterium
AGCAGCAGGAGCGCCGGGGCCACCCAGGCCCAGGCCGCCCCGAACAGCAGGCGCAGCGCGAAGGCCAGCACCGCGCCGACGGGTCCGCCGGGATTGGTGAAGCTCAGGGGACCAGGCAGGGGTTCGCCGGTCAGGGCCCGCCACCAGGGCACGGCCGGCCCGGTGAGCGACAGCCCGAGGTAGACCGCCAGCACCACCAGGACCAGGCCGGCCAGCCAGGGGGCCTGCCACCAGGGTTCCTGGGGACTACGCTTCTTCCGCCTGCGCCCGGACATGCATCGCCTCCTGCAGCGGGGCGCCGTGCTCGGCGAGGAAGCGAGTGGTCGCCCGCCCCTGCTGGAACACGGGATGGGCCAGGACCGCCAGGTGGAAGGGGATGCTCGTGGGGACACCCTCGAAGACGCTCTCCTCGAGGGCACGCACCATCCGGGCGATCGCCTCCGTGCGGTCGCGGCCGTGCACGATGATCTTCGCCAGCAGCGAGTCGTAGTATGGTGGCACGGCATAGCCGGTGTAAAGGTGAGAATCCACCCTCACGCCCAGGCCGCCCGGGGCGTGGAAGTCGTGGACGCGGCCGGGGACTGGCAGGAAGTTCCGGGCGGGATCCTCCGCGTTGACGCGGCACTCGATGGCATGGCCGGTGAACGTGACCTGGTCCTGGGTGATCTCCAGGGGCTCGCCGGCCGCCACGAGGATCTGCTCGCGGATCAGATCCACGCCGGTGATGAACTCGGTGACCGGATGCTCCACCTGGATCCGGGTGTTCATCTCCATGAAGTAGTAGGAGCCGTCCTCGTCCAGGAGGAACTCCACCGTGCCGGCCGAGCGATAGTCCACGGCCTCGGCCAGCTTGACCGCATCGGCCCCCATGCGGGCCCGCAGGTCGGGATCCACCGCCGGCGACGGCGCCTCCTCGATGAGCTTCTGGTGACGCCGCTGCACCGAGCAGTCCCGCTCGCCGAGATGGAGGACGTGGCCGTGGTCGTCGGCGAGGAGCTGGAACTCGACGTGGCGCGGCCGCGCGAGGTACTTCTCCATGTAGAGCGCGTCGTCGCCGAACGCGGCCTTGGCCTCCGCCCGCGCCGTGGTGTAGGCGCGGCGCAGTTCCTCGGGATCGGCCGCCGGCCGCATGCCCTTGCCGCCGCCGCCGGCGCTCGCCTTCAGGAGCACGGGGTAGCCGATCTCCTCCGCGGCGGCGAGGGCCTCCTCCACGGTGGCCAGGACCCCGGTCCCCGGCACGATGGGCACGCCGGCCGCGGTGGCGGTGGCCCGGGCGACGGCCTTGTCGCCCATGCGGCGGATGGTCTCCGGGGCCGGTCCGATCCAGGTGAAGCCGTTGTCCAGGACGGTCTGGGCGAAGTCGGCGTTCTCCGCCAGGAAGCCGTAGCCCGGATGGATCGCCTCCGCGCCGGTGATCTCGGCGGCGGCGATGAGGTTGGGCACCTTGAGGTAGCTCTCGGCGCTGGTCGTCCTGCCCACGCAGACCGACTCGTCGGCATACTTGACGTGCAGCGACTCGCGATCGGCGGCCGCATGCACCGCCACGCACTCGATGCCCAGCTCCTTGCAGGTCCGCATCACACGCAGCGCGATCTCGCCGCGGTTGCACACGAGGATCTTCTTGAACATGCCGGTCTCCGTGGGAACGGGTCAGGGAACCACGCGCGCCGCGCCGTCGTCCCGGGGCCGTGGTCACATCAGGGCAGGATCGCAGGATCCGGCCCCGGCGGCAAGGGCAAGGGCGGCGCCGTGGCGCCGCCCCGTGGAATTCCCTGTGGTGGCCGTGACTATTGCAGGCCCTCGGGGATCCCCGCCGGGACCCCGCCCCCCTGCTCGAAGCGTTCCCAGGTGGTGTCCGAACTGGCCTGGATGCCCTTGACCCGCAGCTGGAACTCGTGGGGATTGGTCGAGGCATGCATGGCGGTCTCCAGGCTGATGCGGCCCTGCTTGTAGAGCTGCATGAGCGACTGGTCGAAGGTCTGCATCTGGTACTGCACGAACCCTTCCTGGATCGCCTGCCGGATGAGCGAGGTCTTCTCCGGCTCGCGGATGTAGTCGCGGATGGTGCTGGTGGCGATCATGACCTCCACCGCGGCGAAGCGCTGCTCGCCCCGCGGGTCGGCCACCAGGCGCTGGGAGATCACCGCCTGCATGGTGGAGGCCAGCAGGTAGCGGATCTCCTGATGCTGGTGCGGGGGGAAGAAGCTGATGATGCGGCTGATGGTCTGGGTCGCGTCGATGGTGTGCATGGTCGAGAGCACCAGGTGGCCGGTATCGGCCGCGGTGAGCGCGACCTTCATGGACTCGGCGTCGCGGATCTCGCCGATGAGGATGGCGTCGGGATCCTGGCGCAGGATGTAGCGCAGGGCGTCGGCGTAACTGCCGGTGTCGGCACCCACCTCGCGCTGGCTGATGATGCTCTGCTTGTCGCGGTGCAGGAACTCGATGGGATCCTCGATGGTGATCACGTGGCTGTGGCACTCGTTGTTGATGATGTCCACGAGGCTGGCCAGCGTGGTGCTCTTGCCCGAGCCCACGGTGCCGGTGACCAGGATGAGGCCGCGGGGCTTGAGCGCCAGCTCCCGGAGCACCGGCGGCAGGCCGAGCTGCTCCAGGGTCTTGATCTCCACCGGCACGTGCCGGAAGACCATGGCGATGCTGCCGCGCTGGACGTAGAAGTTGGCCCGGAAGCGAGCGATCCCGGGCACGCCGAAGGCGAAGTCGATCTCCCGGGTCTTCTCGAACTGCTCTCGCTGCGCGGGCGTGAGGATCTGCTGGGCCACGGCCACCATGTCCTGCACCTGAGGGGGCGTCTGGTCGAGCATGGTCAGGCTGCCGTTGATGCGCAGGATCGGCGGCGAGGCGACCTTCAGGTGCAGGTCGCTGGCACCGCGGTCGATCATCTCCTTGAGGATCCGCTTGATGTCCAGGGCCACGGGGGCGCTCCTTGCCGGGCGTGAGCATCCGGACGGCCGCCGGGCGGCCGATCCGCGGTCCCCAGGAGCATCGGCCGGACCGCGGAGAACTTGAGCGGACCGGCCCCGGACGCCCGCGGCCCGCTCCCCCGGGGAACGGGCCGCTCGTAGGCCCTGCGGATCGCCGACCAGCCGCGCGGAACCCGCCGCGCTGACTCAGGCCGGTTCGATGCGGAACAGGACGCCCTCCGCCTCCACGGGCTGGCCATCCTCCAGGCAGATCTCGCGGACGGTGCCGGCCACCTCGGCCTCGATCTCGTTCATGACCTTCATGGCCTCCACGATGCACAGGGTCTGCCCCTTGCTCACGGCCGCCCCCACCTCCACGAACGGGGCCGCGCCCGGCTCGGGCGAGCGGTAGAAGGTGCCGACGATGGGCGAGCGCACCTCGGCGAGGTCGCTGCGCGCCGGGGCGGCAGCAGGCGCCGGCTCGGCGGCGGCCGGAGCCCCGGCCGGCGCCACCGCGGTGGTCACCGGCACCGACGCTCCCGCGGTCTCGACCAGACCGCCGACGTTGCGGATGCGGATGCTGAGGTCGTCGGACTCGATCTCGAGCTCCGCCACGCCGCTGGCGGAGACCAGCTCGACCAGTTCGCGGATCTTGGCGATGTCCATGCGTGTCCTCCGGTTCGGGATGGGCGGTCGCCGCCGGGGCGGCTACCGTCGGCGGTCACCGGCGAATCAGACGCGGCCCAGGTACTTCCCGGTCCGGGTGTCGATCTTCAGCACCTCGCCCTCCTCGATGAAGAGCGGAACCTGCACCACCAGACCGGTCTCCATGGTGGCGGGCTTGGAGCCGCCCTGGGCGGTGTCGCCGCGCAGGCCGGGATCGGTCTGCGCCACGGTCAGCTCCACGGTCAGGGGCGGCTCCACGGTCAGGGGCTTCTCCTCGTGCAGCAGGACCTGACAGACGTCGCTCTCCTTGACGTATCGCGGCAGGTCGCCCAGCGTGTCCGCCGGCAGCTGCAACTGCTCGTAGGTCTCCAGGTTCATGAACGTGAGGAACTCGCCGTCGGCGTAGAGGTACTGGTAGGGACGCCGCTCGAGGCGCACCTCCTCCACCTTCTCGCCGGCGCGGAACGTCTCCTCCACCACCTTGCCCGAGGTCACGCCCTTGAGCTTGGTCCGCACGAAGGCGCCACCCTTGCCGGGCTTGACGTGCTGGAACTCCATGATGCTCCATAGCTCGCCCTTGTGGCGGATGGTGTAGCCCGTCCGGAAGTCACTGGTATCGGCCACGGTCTCCTGCCTTGTTGCTCGGGTACGGGACGCGGACGCCGGGGTCCGCGCGAAAGGAGGAAGGATAATGCGCGCCCGGAGCGTCGGCAACGGCGCAGATGCGCCTCAGTGCGCCGTGCCGCGGCCGTCGGCTCCCCGGTCGATCCAGTGGCGGAAGCGCTCGAGGTCCTCGGCCCGCCCCGTGGCGGACCGGTCCATCGGCGCGCGGCGCGTCCCGCCGGAGCCGGGGTCCGTTCCGGTCGTCCCGGCCGCGGCCTCCGCCTCGGCCTCGCCGGTCGCCGGCGCGATCTCCGCCGGCGTTCCCGGAGCCGTCGCCGCCTCCAGCCGGGCGAGCACGGCCTGGGCATCCGGGCGGTCCGGGTCGGCGGCGAGGATCCGCTCGAGGATCTCGCGCGCCTTGTCGGGATGCCCCTGACGCAGGTAGAGCTCGGCCAGCGTGGGCGTCTCGAACCCGTTGCCCACGCTCAGCCCGCCAGCGGCGCGCGGCGCCGGCTCGCCTCCCCGGCGCGGCGCCGGGCTCTCGTCACCGGCCGCCGGCTCGGGTACGGCGTCGGCCGCCGGCGCCGACGGCGAGGACTCGAGCCGGCTGCGCGCGTGCCGCAGGGCGCGCCGGACCTCGGCGTCCTCCGGTTCCAGGCGCAGCAGCCGCTCGTAGTGGGCACACGCCCCGGACCAGTCCTCGCGGCGGCTGGCATCGCGCGCCAGCAGGCGCCGGGCGAGGAGGTGATCATGGTCCACGTCCAGCACGCGGTCCAGCTCGTGGCGCGCGCGCTCGGTCTCGCCCAGCTCGGTGAGCACCAGTCCCAGTGCGGCCCTTGCCGAGACGAACCGCGGATGGCGGACCAGGCCACGCTCGAGCAGCTGGCGCGCCTGGTCCTGGCGGCCGGCGCGACGCAGCAGATCCGCCAGGGGCAGGAAGGCGCGAGAGTCGGGATCCAGCTGCAGCCGCTGCTCGTAATAAGCGATCTGCTGGGCGAGTCCAGGCTGGTGGGATGGCA
>JAASSM010000189.1 GCA_021767885.1 bacterium
GGGCGCCCGCGCGCCCGAACTGGTCACCCTCATCATCACCACGATCCACGAGGGCGGGCAGCAGATCACGGGCAACCTCCGGGCGCCGCTGGTGCTGGACACGGCCTCGCGGACGGGGGCGCAGCTGGCCCTGGACGACGACCGCCTGTCCACGCGGCAGGAGATCGACTACTTCAAATTTGGGCTTGCCGTGGGCGAGCCCGGACCGGACAATGACAGCCAGGAGACGGAGGCCGCCGAGGAGCGGGAGCCCGCGCAATCGGTCGCGTCCGGTCTCTGAGTCGAAGGGCGGTGCGGCCCCTCGCGCCGGGGAGGCTCCCGGCGTGGGTCGCAAGCCGTGGCGGACAGGGAGGTCCCGTGCTCATCCTCAGTCGCAAGCGTAACGAGAAGATCATGATCGGGGACGACATCTCGATCCTGATCGTCGATATCCGCGGTGACCAGGTCCAGATCGGGATCGACGCGCCACGGTCCATCCCCGTCCACCGCCACGAGATCTACGAGGAGATCAAGAACACCACCCTCGACGCCGCCCAGTCGGCGGATATCGACCTCTCCGCCCTCCGCAAGAAGATCAAGGGCAAGACCCCGGGGGAGGGCCGCTAGCCGCTGGCGGCCCGGCCGCCCCTCCGGGTGGCCAGTTTCCAGACAGTGTACCAGCGAAGGCGACCGTCAGGCCTGGCGGTCGAGGACCCCGGAGATCACCGGCTGGGGCCGGGCCACCGGGCGCGCGTCATGATCCTGCAGGCGGGCCCGCATGGTGTCGCGCAGCGCACGGCAGCGGGCGCCCAGGATGGCGTCGCCCTCGGTCAGACGCTTCAGATCCGGCAGGTACCGCTGCCGCTCGGCCGGGGCGCTGGCGTCGAACGCCCGCCGCAGGGCGTCCAGGGCCTCGCCGCGGGCGGCCACCAGCGCGGTGACCGCGCCGGTATCCTCGGCGTCCAGGGCGACCAGCAGGTCGCCCTCCAGGGCCTTCAGGGTGGCGATGGCGTCTCTCACGGCGCTCCTCAGGCGGAGAAGGAGATGGACTGGGACGCGACGGGCTCCGCCGGAGCAGCCGTCGACTGGTGTGGTTCTGCGGATGCAGGTTGCGTACCGGAACCGGGACGCAGCGCGCGGTCGCCGGTCCCCGGGGGGATGGCGCTCCAGGCGTCCAGGAGCGGCTGCAGGACCTCGCGGCAGTTCACGGCATGGCGTGGCTCGCGGTCCACCTGCATCTGGAGGATCTCGCGGAAGACGAAGTCGTAGAGCGCCGAGAGATTCTCGGCGATCTCTCCGCCGACCGCGTGATCGAGCGCGTTCTGCAGCTCGGTGACGATCCGCTGGGCCAGGTTCAGGCGACGGGTCATCTCCGGCCGGTCATCGGCGGCCCGCGCGGCGGCCACGTCCAGATGCTCGATCATCTTCTCGTAGAGAAGGACGATCAGCTTCTCCTTGCCGATGGTCTGCAGGTCCGTGCGGCGGTAGGCCTGGATCCCGCTGTAGTCATTCATGCTGCATCCCTTCGATCCTCGTGCGAGCCGATCCGTCGTGACTAGCCCGTGAGCATGGAGCTGAGGTAGCTTCCCTGCGCCTGCAGGAGAGAGACGGTGGACTCCATGGCCAGGAACTTGCGCTCGAGGGTGGTGCGGTAGTTCTCGATGCTGCGCTCGTACCGCTCGATGTTGTGGTCGATGTTCTCGATGCGCCGCTTGATCGAGTCGTTGCCGATCTTGAAGACGCCGTCGATGCTGTCGGTCAGATCCTCCACCGCGGTGTCGATCAGGGCCGCCTTGCCCACGTTGCCCTCGAACTCCACGAAGAGGTTGCGGACGCCGGCATAGTTGTCGGCCAGGGCCTCGGCGAACTCCGCCTCGTCGAACGTGAGGGTCCGCGACCCCTGCTGTCGCTCGATGCCGATCTGCGCGAGCATGGAGTAGGCGCCCTCGCCGTCGTGCGACGCGGACATGAGGTTCTCCATGCGGTTGGCGACGCTGCGGGCGGTGGCGTTGCCCTCGAGCTTGCCGCCGGTGGCCAGGCCGGACTCCAGGAAGCTGAACAGCTCGTTGTAGGCGTCGACGAACGCCTTGACCTGGTCCTTGACGCCCTCGGCGTCCGTGGCCACGGAGACGTGCGTGGTGACGCCCGGCTGCGAGACTCCGGTCAGATCGATGCTCAGGCCGCTGATGATGCTGTCGAGGTGATTGCCGTCCGCGGTGACGGCCAGGCCATCCACCAGCAGCGTGGCGTCGCTGGCGGCACGCGTCTCGGTGAACGCCGGGGCGGTGCCGCCGCTGAGTCCGGAGGCATCCACGGTGAAGGCGCTGCCCGTGCCCGCCTCGCCGGTCAGGACCAGGTAGTGGCCCCCGGTATCGGAGCCGTCGTGGACGATGGTCGCGCTGACGCCCATGATCTCGGTGTTGATGCGGTCGGCGAGGTCGGCGAGGCTGGTGAACCCCGTCAGCTCGAGGCTCTGCGGCTCGCCGCCCACGGTGAAGTTCAAGGTCCCCTCGCCGACGGCGTTGAGGGGGTCGTCGTATCCCTGGGACCGCGACTTCTGCGACTGGGCGAGGGCGGTGACCTCGATGTCGTAGTTGCCGGGCGCGGCGTCGCTGCCGGCGGTGACGGTCAGGACGTCCTCGTCGCTGGAGGTCGCGCTCAGCGAGGCGAACTCGTTGGCCGTATCCAGGCCCTGGGCGGCGGTCTGCAGGGCGAGCAGGCGGTCCTTGAGCGCGGAGAGCGCGGAGCTCTGTGTCTCGTACTGGGTCCGCTGCTGCTGCAGACGGTAGATGGGCTGACGCCGCAGCTCCACGAGCTGCGAGACCAGTGATGCGGTGTCCAGCCCCGTCGCCAGGCCGGTGAATGACACGGAACTCATGATCGCCTCCCCAGGCTGCGGCTCTCCGGCCGCTGGATCGTGTCAACTGCGTCGGTCGATGACCGTGCCCAGGAGATCGGCAGATCCGAGGCCCTGGTTGAGCAGTTTCTCGGGCGGGAAGCGCTGGATGACGTCGCCGCTCCGCTTGTCGCGCACTTCCACCACGTAGTCCTGGCCCTCCTGCTCGAAGAGGAGGTGGACCTCGCGCTCGGGACCCGGCAGCTGGGAGAGCGCCTCGGCGAGCCGCTCGGCGGCGGCGGCGACCTCGTCGTCCGGGGCGGCATCGCGCCGGGACGGCGGCTGGACGGGGGGGCCGGCAGGGCGGACGGGCTGGAAGGAGTGATACGGCGCGGCGCTCGCCTCTCCCGAAACCACCGGCGCCTGGGAGCGCGGCTCCCGGGGCTCGACTCCGGCCGGCGGCGAGGGGGCGACTCCGCCTGGGATCCCGGTCAAGGTCTTCATGGTGTGGCCTGCGCTTTTTGCGGCGGGCCCCGCCGGAGCGAGGCCCGCCCGTCCGGATCAGTCTAGCCCAGCAGGGAGAGGGCCAGCCCCGTGGTCATGTTCGACTGCGCCAGCACCGAGACGCCTGCCTGCTGCAGGATCTGGTAGCTGGTCAGCTTGCTGGTCTCCGAGGCCACGTCCACGTCGCGGATGCGGCTGTTGGCGGCCGAGAGGTTCTCGGCGGTGTTCTGGATGTTGCGGATGGAGCTCTCGAGACGGTTCTGGACCGCACCGAAGTCCGCCCGCGCCGAGCTGACGGTCTCGATGGCCGTGTCGATCTCGCCCATGGCCGTGGCCGCGTTGGCCGCCGTGTCGATGGCGGTCCCCGTGCCCAGCGTGGTGCTGTCACGGTCGGTGCTGACGTCCACGTCGATGCTGTCCCAGGTCTCGGTGGCGATGCCCACCTGGATCGAGACGGTGCCGCCGGTGCCATCGAGCAGCTTGATGCCGTTGAACTCGGTGGAGTTGGCGATGCGGTCGATCTCGCCGGTCAGCGCCGTGTACTCGGCGTCCAGGTAGCCACGCTCGGTGTCGGACAGGGTGCCGGTGAGGCTCTGCTCCGCCAGCTCCTTCATGCGCAGCAGGATGTTGCTGACCTCGTCCAGCGCGCCCTCGGCGGTCTGCACCATGGAGATGCCGTCGCTGGCGTTGCGGCTGGCCTGCTCCAGGGCGCGGATGTCGCTCTTGAGGCCCTCGCTGATGGCGAGGCCGGCCGCGTCGTCGGCGGCGCGGTTGATGCGCAGTCCGCTGGAGAGCTTCTCCATGGACTTGTTGAAGTTGACGGTGGAGTTGTAGAGGTTCCGCCGCGCGTTCATGGCGGAGATGTTGGTGTTGATGCGGATACCCATGCTGGTCCTCCTTGAAGCGGGCCGCCTGGCGACCCGTGCCGGGTCCGTCGTCTCCTGATGTCGTCCCCGCGGGGACTTGACGGATCCTGAGGAAATGATCGGCATGGTCCGCGATAGACTTGAGGGAAAATATTTTCATATGATGTTTCTGCGGTTCGGGATCTCCGAATGTGATTTCCCGTGCGAATGTTCGCCTCACGACGACGCGAGGGGCGCCCGGCGGGGCGCCCCTCGCTCGCTGGCCGGATGCGGTCGCGCTCAGCCGAGCAGCGACATGGCAAGGCCGGTGGTCACGTTCGCCTGGGCGAGCATGGAGACGCCGGCCTGCTGCAGGATCTGGTAGCTGGTCAGGCTGGAGGTCTCGCTGGCCACGTCCACGTCGCGGATGCGGCTGTTCGCGGCCGAGAGGTTCTCCTTCTGGTTGTGGATGTTCCGGATGGACGTCTCCAGCCGGTTCTGCACCGCACCGAAGTCCGAGCGCGCCGAGCTCACGGTGTCGATGGCCGTCTGCACCGCGGTCATGGACGCGGTGGCGTTGGCGGCGTCGTCGATGGAGCCGGTCAGGCCGAGGGTGGTGGCATCGCGCGCGGTGGTCACGTCCACGGCGATGGAGTCCCAGGTGTTGGTGTCGATGCCCACCTGGATGGAGACGGCCGCGGTGGCCGAACCGTCCAGCAGGGTGATGCCGTTGAACTCCGTGGAGTTGGCGATGCGGTCGATCTCCTCGATGAGCGCCTGGTACTCGTTGTCCAGGTAGCTGCGCTCGGTGTTGGTCACCGTGCCGTTGAGGGCCTGCTCCGTCAGTTCCCGCATGCGCAGCAGGATGTTGCTCACCTCGTCCAGCGCGCCCTCGGCGGTCTGGACCATGGAGATGCCGTCGCTGGCGTTGCGCGCGGCCTGCTCGAGCGCGCGGATGTCGCTCTTCAGACCCTCGCTGATGGCCAGACCGGCGGCGTCGTCGCCGGCGCGGTTGATCCGCAGGCCGCTGGAGAGCTTCTCCATGGA
>JAASSM010000190.1 GCA_021767885.1 bacterium
ACCACGACGGCCCAGGAGACCACCGAGAGGACGAGCAGGACCAGGAGGATGAACTTGCCGAAGAAGGTGGTCTCCGCCACGAGGGAGACGAGCTCCGCCGTGCCGAGGGTCAGCAGGAAGGGGGCAGGCATGGTGGCTCCTTGGCGCCGTGCGGCGGCGGCGAGGCCTCCGCGGCGGGCCCTCCGTGGCCCGGCGCGCGACCCGGCCGGGCCGGGTCGGGTGGTGATCGGTCTACGTTCCGGGCGCCAGGAAGTTCCCGCGGCCCGGCCGAGGGGCGTCAGGCCTTGCCCAGGAAGTACTCCTGCTCGAAGACCCGGCGGAAGTCGTACCGGTCGATGAAGTCGCGCAGCGAATCCTCGTCGCGCTTGTCGAGGAGCTGCGCGTCGATGAGATGGAAGACGCAGCGACCGAAGTCCAGCGTGGTGCGCACGCCCCAGGCCGCGAACACGTCCGTGGCCATGACCCCGAAGCGCTCACGGCCGAGGTCCTTGATGGCCTCGAGCAGGTCCCCGCCGGAGACGTGATCACGCCGGCCCGAGTCGACCACCGCGCGCTCGACGGCCTCGAGCACGAAGAGGTAGGCCTCGGGTCGGAACGACCCGTGCCGGCTGGCGATGGATTCGACGCGGGCGAGGAACTCACGCGGTTCGGCCATGGTGTCCCCTTCCGAGGGGGCCGGGCCACTCCCGGTCCCGGCGACGGAGGCGGCCGTGGACCCGGGCGGCGGCCGTCCCTGGATGAAAGTCTAGAGCGAGGCGGCCCGCTGTCAACCGGAGCCTGCGTCGGCGGGGCGAGCGGCGAGGACGCGATCGTAGAGCTCCACGTACTGGCGCAGCACGCAGCGAGCGCCGAAGCGCTCGGCCGCGTCGCGCCGGGCCTCCTCGGCGATGTGCCGCTGCAGGCCGGGATCGGCCAGCAGCCCGAGCACCGCGGCGGCGATGCCGGCGTGGTCGTCCGGAGCGCGGAGATAGCCGTTGACGCCGTCGTCGAGGAACTCATCGGTTCCCCCGCGATCGGTGGCGATCACCGGGACGCCACAGGCCATCGCCTCCAGGGCCACCAGCCCGAAGCTCTCGTGCCAGGAGGGCAGCAGCAGCACGTCGGCCAGCGGCAGCAGGTCCTCGAGGGCCTGCACCATCCCGGGGGCAGCGACGCGGTCCCCCAGCCCCAGCTCCTGCAGGCGGGCCAGCGTGGGCGCCAGCTCCGGCCCGTCTCCCAGCAGCAGCAGCCGCGCGGGCCGCACGGCCGCCACCCGCGCGAACGCCGCCACCACCGCGGGCAGGTTCTTCACCGGCCGGAAATTGGACGCGTGGATCAGGAGCGCCTCGTCCGGCGCGGCCCAGCGGGACCGCCGGCCGGGGTCGTCGCCGGGACGGAACCGCCTGGCATCCACGAAGTTGGGGATCACCTCCACCGGACGCTCGACCCCGAAGACGTCCCGGGTCTCGCGGGCGAGGAAGCCGCTGACGGCGGTGACGGCATCGGACTGCTCGATCACGAAGCGGGTGATGGGGAAGAAGGACGGTTCCTGGCCCACCAGGGTGATGTCGGTACCGTGGAGGGTGGTGACCAGCTTGAGGCGCTCGGCCCCCACCATCTGGCGCGCCAGGTAGCCGCTCACCGCATGCGGGATGGCGTAGTGCACGTGCAGGATGTCCAGGCCGTGGCGCGTGACCGTGTCGGCCATGGCGGTGGCCAGGCTCAGGGTATAGGGCGGCGACTGGAAGACGGGATAGTCCGCCGCTTCCACCTCGTGATAGAAGACGTTCTCGCGGTATTCCCGCAGTCGCAGGGGCAGGCTCTGGCAGATGAAGTGGACCGCGTAGCCGGAGCGGGCCAGGTTCAGTCCCAGCTCCGTGGCGACGATGCCGCTGCCGCCCTGGCTCGGGTAGCAGGTGATGCCGATGGCCGGCAGGCGCGTCATGCCCAGCGCTCCGGTGGCAGGTCGGCGTGGACCGGCGCGGCGGCCGTGGAGAGCGCCTCGGCGTGGGCCACCCCGGCGCGGCGGCCCCAGGCGCGGCCGCGGTCCTCGATCCGGGCGAAGAAGTCCGGATGGTTGATGGCGGTCGGGGCACGCCCCTGCTGTCGCCGGAACTGGCTGGCATAGCAGGCCAGGGCCTCCCGCTTCGCCCCCCAGCTATCCGAGACGTCGAGCAGCAGATCCGGCGCCGCGTCCGGCAGGCAGGTGTGCGCCAGCGTCTGGACCTCCCAGGTGGGCGCCTCGCCCTCCCCGGCCACCGGCTCCGGCCACCAGCGCGCCTCCGGGGCCTCCGGCCGCAACGCCCGCAGGCGGGCCAGGAACACCGCCCGCGTCACCAGCGGAGGGGTGGCCAGGTGGTCGGGATGCCGCCGCGGCTCCGGTCCGGTGACCACCCAGCGGGGCCGCAACCGTCGCAGCACGTGGACCACGGCGGCGGCCTGCTCCGGCCGGTCCGGAGCGAGGAACCCGTCCGGCAGCGCGAGCTGGACCCGGCCAGCGAGGCCGAGCACCGCGCTGGCCCGAACGGCCTCGGCCCAGCGCTCATCCACCGTCGCGTTGGAGGCCAGCTCGCCGCGGGTCAGGTCGCAGACCCAGACCCGCCGGCCGCGGGACGCCAGCGCGTGCAACCAGCCGCCGAGCGCGATCTCGGCGTCGTCGGTATGGGGACAGATGCAGAGCAGGTCGCAGCCGGATCCGGTCATGGGCCTTCCTCGTCGACGCCGTCAGGGCGCCGGGACGGTGAGCAGGTACTCGTGCCAGTCGCCAGCCAGGCCGGCGTCCACCGCGCGCCGGCCAGCGTGGGCCAGCGCGTCCACGAACGGCTCGCCCCAGAGCGCGGCCGCGCCGAGGGCGGCCAGGGCCCGTTCCTGGCGGCGCCCCTCGGGTCGCAGCCAGGCCGGCGCGCCGGCGCCGGGATCATCCCGCCGCCGCCGCTGCTCACGCTCCAGGACGCTGCGCGGGTGGCGCCCCCAGCGGCGCAGCACCTGGTCGGTGACATCGGACAGGCGCTCTCGCGGCACCTGTGCCTCGTGCGCGAGGACCGCCTCGACCTGCGGGCGGCCGGCGCGCGCCGTCGCGTCAGCCAGCGCGGCGAGGTCGCGGCGGCCATCCCCCTCCTCGCGATCGGCGAACTCCAGGGCCCAGGAGCGGAAGGCCCCGTAGCCGGCCGGCCCGAGCTGGGCGAAGAGCCGGGGCAGCAACGGCGACCGGGGCAGATCGAACGCGGCGTAGACCGGTTCCAGCTGGCGCAGATAGGCAGCCTCCCCGGGGCCCACCACCACCCCGGCCGGGCGGAAGAGCCAGTCCTGGACCGGGGAGCGCGCCAGGACGCCTGGCCGCAGCGTGTCCGGCTCGGGCATGTCGCCGGCCAGGTCGGCGGGCAGCGGGCGCCGCCGCCCTGCGGCGCCCAGGTGCAGGAAGCGCTGGATACTGGGCTCGCTCACGGCCGTGGCGTAGCCAGCGGCCGTGAGCTGCTTGCCGCCCTGGCGCGCGGCGGCCCGCAGGCGATCGCGCTCCGACCAGAGGCGGCGGTAGAACGGCGCGGCGGCGGCGTGCAGGCGGGCGTCGTTGCCATGGACCACCAGCAGCCCCGTGCCACGGAACACCCGCAGCAGCGCCCGCCGCTGCAGGTGGCCCCAGGTCTGGCCGTCGGCGATGCTGCTCGCGGCGATGGCTGCCAGGTCCGCCGCCAGGGCATTGCGCCCGGCCAGTTCGCCGAGCAGGGCGGCCTCGCCGGCGGCGAAGTCCGCCGCGGGCAGGGCGCCCACCATGAGGTCGGCGGGCAGGCCGCGCTCGCCACGCCGGGCGTGCCGCAACAGGACCTCCCGTCCGGGATCCCCGGCCACCGGCTGCAGCGCCTCGCGCAGGTCGTCATCGTCCTCGCCGCACCAGAACACCGGCACCGTGGGCCGGCCGGCCGCGGTGCGCATCTCGGCCACCACCACGGCCGTGGCCACCTTGTAGAGCGTGTAGAGCGGCCCGCCGAGGAAGCCCGGCTGCTGGCCGGTGATCACCACGTCGGCATGGCCGGCGGTGAGGGCGTCCACGTCCCGCCGGGCCCGGTCGCGATCGGCGGGGTCGGGCACGTCGGCCAGGAGCTCGTCGAGCCAGCCGGCCCGCCACCGGGAGTCCTCCCAGATGGCGCCCGGTGGGCCCGGCTGTCCGGCCAGGTCGAAGAACGCCTGCAGCGAGGCGGTGGCCCCCGGACGCTCGCCACGTCCGGCGAGCCAGTCGCGGAAGACCTCGCCGAAGTCCGCGTGGCTCGTGAGGTCCGGTCCGGTCTGGACGGCGATCATGCTGGCCTCCCGGGGTCCACGGCCTTGCGGTAGACCAGCAGCCAGCGATCGCTGGCACCGGGCCGCAGCGGCCCCCCGTGGTAATCTCCGGCGGCGGCCACGCGGCGGAACCCGGCCGCGGCCGCCAGATGGTCAAGCTCCTCGAGGGCGAGCAGCGTCACCTGCTCGCGGTATCGCAATCCCCCGGCGGGAATGCCCATGCGCGCGGCATCCGCCACCTTGCCCCGGTGCGGGACCAGTTCCACGGTCTTGATCACGCGGAGCGGGTCGTGGGCCAGGCGTCGGTCCTCACGGACCGCCAGCACCGCGGTGCGGCGCCGGCGCTCGCGGGGCCCTGCCGACAGCTCCCCCGCCACCCGCTCGCTGTCCAGGAAGTCCAGGAACCAGTGGCCGCCGCGGGGCAGCACGCGGGCCACCTCCGCCACCACCGGCGCATGCTGGTCCGCGCTGCCAAAGTAGCCGAAGGCGGTGAAGAGCGACACCACCGCGGTCACCGAGTCCGTGGCCAGGGGAAGCTGTCGCATGTCCGCGCGCACCAGCGGCCGGTCCGCGTCCTCGTCGCGGGCGCGGACCAGCAGCGGCGCCGAGAGGTCCAGGCCGACGGCCACCACGCCGTTCCGGGCGAGCAGCGGCAGATGACGGCCCTGGCCGCAACCGAGATCCAGGACCGGCCCGGAGCCCAGTGGCGCCAGGCGGGGCAGCAGGGCCACGCACCGGGCGGCCTCCTCGCGGTCGCGGTGCGCGTAGAGGTCTGGATAGTGGGCGCCGAAGGCCACCTGGTACCACGGTTGCCGGGGTGCGGTGGTCATGACTCGCCCCGCGGGGCAGGCGGCTCCCAGGCGACCTCGCCCCCGGCGGGACGGTCGCGGGAGACGCGGGTGTCACGAGCCTCGGGCAGCTTGCCCGGGTGGTCGGTGATGGCGTG
>JAASSM010000191.1 GCA_021767885.1 bacterium
CACGTCCTCTGCCCTCCTTACGCCGCGGTGCCCGCGAGCTCGATGGCCTTCTGCACGGCCTCGTCCATGGTGGCGGCCGGGACCAGGTCGGTCTCGGCCAGGAGCTCGCGCGCCTGCTCCTCGTTGGTGCCCGTCAGGCGCACCACGATGGGCACGGAGATGTCCATCTTCTCGGTGGCGGCGATGATGCCGCGGGCGACGTCGTCGCAGCGCGTGATGCCGCCGAAGATGTTGAACAGGATGGCCTTGACCTCCTGGTCCTCCAGGATGATCCGCAGCGCGTTGACCACCTTGTCGGGATTCGAGCTGCCGCCGATGTCCAGGAAGTTGGCGGGCTGGCCACCGTAGTGCTTCACGAGGTCCATGGTGGCCATGGCCAGGCCGGCGCCGTTGACCAGGCAGCCCACGTTGCCCTGCAGCTTGACGAAGCTGAGGTCCGCCTCACGCGCCTGGCGCTCGGAGGGATCCTCGGCCTCGAGGTCGCGCATGGGCTCGTAGTCCGGATGCCGGAAGAGGGCGTTGTCGTCCAGGTTGACCTTGGCGTCGATGGCCAGGCCCTTGCCCTCGGGAGTGAAGATGAACGGGTTGATCTCCGCGAGGCTCGCATCGGCGGCCAGGAACGCCGCGTGGAGCTTCTGCAGGGCCGCACCCAGCTGGCGGGCCTTCTTCACGTCGCCCCGTGCCAGCTTCAGCCCCAGGCCCAGGGCCTCGTGATCGAGCAGGCCGTAGCGGGGGTCGATCTCGTGCTTGAGGATGGCCTCGGGATTCTCCGCCGCCACCTGCTCGATCTCCACACCGCCCTCGGCGCTGGCCATCACCAGGACGCGGCCGCTGCGCCGGTCCACCAGCATGCCCAGGTAGTACTCCTCGGCGATGTCGGCCGCCGGCGTGATCAGCACCTTGCGCACGGTATGGCCCTTGATGTCCATGCCCAGGATGTTGCCGGCATGGGTCTTCACGTCGTCGAGCGACTTGCAGAACTTCACGCCGCCGGCCTTGCCACGGCCACCGGTGAGCACCTGCGCCTTGACCATCACGGGCAGGCCGAGCTGCTCGGCGAGCTCCACCGCGCGCTGCGGCGTCTCGGCCACGTCGCCCGCGGGAACGGGCAGGCCGTGCGACCGGAAGATGTCCCGGCCCTGGTATTCGTGGATGTTCACCTCGTCCTCACCTCCGGTTGCTGCCACCGAAAAAAGGTCCGGCTCCGTGCGGAGCCGGACCCATGGTAGACGAAAACGCGAGTTCTGCCAGAAACGGGCCCGGGGGCCCGTTTCCGGCCATCTATCGCGTCTAGTCCAGGAACCGCGCCAGGACCTGGCGCAGGTTCGGCGAGCCGATCTCCTGCAGCTCGTAACCCACCCGGACGGTGGGCTTCTCGATCTTCACGATGCGGGTCAGATCGATGGGCGTGCCGATGACCACGGCGTCGCACTCGCAGGCGTTGATGGTCTTCTCGAGGTCGGCCTTCTGCTCGTCGCCGTAGCCCATGGCCGGCAGCAGGGTGCCGATCTCGGGGTACAGCTCGAAGGTCTCCTTGAGCTTGCCCACGGCCCAGGGGCGCGGATCCACCAGCTCGGCGGCGCTCATGCGCATGGCCGCGACCACGCCGGCGCCATAGGTCATCTCGCCGTGGGTCAGGGTGGGGCCGTCCTCCACCACGAGGACCTTCAGGCCCTCGAGACTCTCCAGATCGCCGGTGATGGTCAGCGGGCTGGCACCGTCGATGATCTTCGCATCGGGATTCAGCTCGCGCACGTTGTCACGCACTTCCTGGATGTCCTCGAAGGCGGCCTCGACCACCTTGTTGATCACCACGACGTCGGCGATGCGGACGTTGGTCTCGCCGGGGAAGTACTCCTTCTCGTGGCCGGGCCGGTGCGGGTCGGCCACCACGATGTGCAGGTCGCTCTTGTAGAACGGCGTGTCGTTGTTGCCGCCGTCCCACAGGATGATGTCGGCCTCCTTCTCGGCCTCCCGGAGGATGGCCTCGTAGTCGACGCCGGCATAGATGACCCCGCCGGCGGCGATGTGGGGCTCGTACTCCTCCATCTCCTCGATCGTGCACTCGTGCTTCTCGAGATCGGACAGCTCGGCGAACCGCTGGACCTTCTGCTTGACCAGATCGCCGTACGGCATCGGATGGCGGATGGCCACCACCTTCTTGCCTGCGTCGCGCAGGATGCGGCAGATGGCGCGGCTGGTCTGGCTCTTGCCGCAGCCGGTGCGCACGGCCCCCACGGAGATCACCGGCCGGGTGCTCTCGAGCTGGGTGTCGCGCTCGCCCATCATGACGAAGTCGGCGCCGGCGGCGTTGACGCGGCTGCCCAGGCTCATGACCTGCTGGTAGCTGCGATCGCTGTAGGCCATGATGCACATGTCGGCGCCCGTCTCGACGATCAGCTCCTCGATGCGGGACTCGTCCTCGATGCGGATGCCCTCGGGATAGAGCTTGCCGGCGAGCTCGGCCGGGTACTTGCGGCCGTCGATGTCGGGGATCTGGGTGGCGGTGAACGCGACCACCTCGTAGTCCTCGTTGTCGCGGAATCGGCAGTTGAAGTTGTGGAAGTCGCGGCCGGCCGCGCCCAGGATGATGACCTTCTTCCTGCTCATCGTTTCTCCTTCGGAGGATGCAGAATGATGAGTGTCTCGCACCATCGGCGACCGGCCGTCGCGCGGGCCGCGGGCCCCGACGACAGGGGACAGGGTCAGTCCCGCAGATCGCGGATGGCGTCGATGATGGCAGAGGTCGACCAACCAGCCCGCATGGGCACCCGGACCACATCACCGCCCCAGGAACGGACCTCCCGGGCCCCGACGATGTCGGACTCCTCGTACTCGGACCCCTTGACGAGCACGTCCGGCCGCACCTGGAGGATCACCTCCAGCGGTGTTGGCGCGGCAAATATGGTGACCGCCGATACGGGCCGCAAGGCGGCGATCAGCGCGGCGCGGTGCTGCTGGGGGACCAGCGGCCGCTGCGGGCCCTTGAGCGCCCGGACGCTGGTGTCGGCGTTGATGGCCACGAGCAGGCTGTCCGCCTGGCGCGCGGCCTCCGCCAGGCTATAGAGGTGGCCGGTGTGCAGGATGTCGAAGCAGCCGTTGGTGAAGGCGACGCGGCGGCCGGCTGCTCGCTCCGCCTCGCCCCAGCCGGCCAGCTCATCCAGGTGCAGGACGCGGCCCAGATCCACCTCGCGCACGGCTACGCCTCCTGCAGGCCGGCGGCCTCGGCCAGCTGGTCACGGGTGACGGCCACCGTGCCCACCTCGCGCACGGCCACGCCGGCGGCATGATTGGCCAGGCCGGCTGCCGCGCGGAAGCTGGCGCCGGCGCATAGCGCGGCGGTGTAGACCGCGATGACGGTGTCGCCGGCGCCGGTGACGTCGAACACGTGGGTGGCCTCGGTGGGCAGGTGGTGCTCCACGCCGTCGGGTTCGAAGAGCGCCATGCCGTGCTCGCCTCGCGTGATGAGGACGCAGTCCGCCTCGGTGCGGCGTCGCAGGATCCGGCCAGCGCGCGAGAGGCTCTCCGCGTCGGTGATGGGCAGCGCGCAGGCCAGCTCGGCCTCGCGCTGGTTCGGCGTCAGCGAGGTGACGCCCCGGTACTGGGAGAAATCCCCCTTCTTGGGGTCGACCACCACCACGCCGCCGTCCCGGCGGCCCCAGGCGATGACCTCCGCCAGCACCGCGTCGGTGAGCAGCCCCTTGCCGTAATCGCTGAGCACGATGCCATCGAACGGCCCCAGCTCGCGCAGTCGCGCCAGGACGCCGGCGGCCTCGTGTCCGGTCAAGGGACGATCATCCTCCATGTCCGCGCGGACCACCTGCTGGTTCTGGGCGATGACGCGGGTCTTGACCGTGGTCGGACGATCGGGCAGGACCACCAGGCCCTCCGGTCGCAGGCCGAGCTCGCGGACCAGGCCGCGCAGGGCGTCGGCCGTGACGTCCTGGCCGCAGACGCCCACCAGCGAGACATCCACGCCGAGGGCCTGCAGGTTGGCCGCCACGTTGGCCGCCCCGCCGAGCTTGAGGGTCTCGCGCTCGAGGCGCACCACGGGCACCGGCGCCTCCGGGCTGATCCGGTCGCAGCGACCCCAGAGGAAGCGGTCCACCATCAGATCGCCCAGGACGGCGAGGCGCAGACCCGGCAGCGCGGTGAGGATCTCCTTGAACTTCTCGGTCATGGCGTGTTTGCTTTCTCCTCGCGAGAATCGGCCGCGGACCCGGCCGGTCCCGTCCGCGCCGGCGGCGCCTCGCCGCGGTGTGGCCGCGGGACGCTAGCACCGGGCCCGTCCCCTGTCAAACCGCGCCGCGAGCGACTCGCCCGCCGTCAGCCCGGCGCCAGGCCGCTCCGTTCGCCGCGCCGAGGAGACCGCCATGTCCCAGAACCGACCGCAGCCGCCCGGCGGCAAGCAGCAGATCTCCATCGAGTTGCCGCCCGAGGTGGGCGACGGCGTCTACGCCAACCTCTCGATCATCGCCAGCAATCCCGGGGAGTTCGTGCTCGACTTCGCGCGCCTGCTGCCCGGCGTGCCCAAGGCGAAGGTGCACGCCCGGGTGATCATGACGCCGGCCGCGGCCAAGGCGCTGCACAAGCACCTCGGCCAGAACATCGAGCGGTTCGAGCAGCAGCACGGCGAGATCCGCCTCAAACCCGGCGGACCGCAGGATCCCAACCAGATCGGGTTCCAGGCGGACTGACCGGCCTCAGGCGGCCTCCCGCCGGAAACTCCAGACCGCCAGGGCGAGGGTGACCACGGTCCAGCCGGCGAGGGCGGTGAGCATCCCCGCGCTCTCGGCGAGGCCGTGGCCCCGGCCGATCATGCCGTGCAGGACGGTGATGGCCTGCCCGGTGGGCAGGGCCCGGCCGAGGGTCTGCATGAACTCCGGCACCACCTCCAGTGGCCACCACAGCCCGCCGAGGGCCGGCATTCCCAGCCCCAGCACCATGCCCAGCCCGTCGGCCTGCCCGCCCGACCGCGCCATGGTCCCCAGCAGGAGGCCCGCCGCGGCGCTGAAGGCCACGAACAGCAGCATCACCAGGGCCAGGGTCGCCGGACTGGGGCCGTAATCGATCCCGAACCAGATGGTATTGATGGTCAGCAGCAGACCGCCCTGGACCACGCCGATCACCATGCCGGCGAGGAAGAAGCCCATCATCAGGTCACCGGTGCTGGCGTGGGAGATGCGCAGGCGATCCAGG
>JAASSM010000192.1 GCA_021767885.1 bacterium
AGCCACTACCTCGCTCCGCCGGCGGGCGCCGCACCCGCCGAAACGGCCGCGGGGCGCGCGCTGGATCTGACGTTCCTGCACTGGGGGCTGTCCGGTTGGGGGGTGTACACCCTGGTCGGGCTCTGCCTGGCGTACTTCTGCTACCGGCGCGGCCGGCCGCTGACGATCCGGGCGGCGTTGACGGATCTGCCCGGCGGCCTCGGCCGGGGCGGCGTCGGTCATGCGGTGGAGGCCGCGGCGGTGCTGGCGACGGTGTTCGGCATCGCCGCCAGTCTGGGCATCGGCATCCTGCAGCTCTCGGCCGGGCTCGAACGCATGCTCGGCGTCGCGCCCGGCCGCTGGCTGCAGGCAGCCCTCGCGCTGCTGGTGGTGGCCGCCGCGGCGCTGTCCGCCGCCCTGGGCGTGGACCGCGGCATCCGGCGCCTGTCCGAGTTCAACATGCTGCTGGCGGCCGCGCTGCTGGTCTTCGTTCTGCTGGCGGGCGATACGCCGTCGCTGCTCGGTGCGCTGGCGGCGAATGCGGGGTCTTACCTGACGGGCTTTCCGACGCTCGCCTTCGAGGCGTACTCGCGGGACCTGCCGCGCGAGTGGCTGAACGCCTGGACCCTGTTCTTCTGGGCCTGGTGGATCGCCTGGGGTCCGTTCGTCGGCATGTTTCTCGCGCGGATCTCCCGGGGCCGCACCATCCGCAGCTTCGTCGCCGGCACGCTGCTGCTGCCGCTGGCCTTCATGATGGTCTGGATGTCGGTCATGGGTAACAGCGCCATCGAGCAGGTGAGCGGCGGGGCGGATGCCCTGGCCCGCGCCGCTCTGGAGAGCCCGGGCTCGGCGATCTACGAGTTTCTGGCCCGGCTCCCCGCACCGGCATTCACCGGTGTGGCGGTGACGGTGCTGGCGCTGGTGTTCTTCGTCACCTCCGGCGATTCCGGCGCGCTGGTGCTCGCCAACATGACCTCCCACGCCGGCGCGGACGGCGATCATCTCCGCGATGGTCCCGTGTGGCTGCGGCTGTGGTGGGCGGGCGTGATCGGCGCGCTCACCCTGGCGCTGCTGCTCGCCGGCGGCCTGACGACGCTGCAGAGCGCGGTGGTGGTCATGGGGCTGCCCTTCGCGGTGGTGCTGTGCCTGATGGCCTGGGGGCTGGCTCGTGCGCTCCTGGCGGAGTCGCCGGCGGGAGAACCGCCGGCCGCTACGGCCCGGGCTGGCGATCCGCCTGATCCAGAGTGAGCTCCATGCGCACCAGGGTCGGGTCCTCCGGATCCTGGCGCTGACGGAACCCCAGCGAGCGCGCCAGCGCCCGCATGCGCTGGTTGTCGTGCAGCGTCACCCCCCACACCATGCCGATGCCGCGGGCCCGGGCGTAGGCGAGAATCCGCTCCATCAGCAGCTTGCCGAAACCGCGGCCGGCGAGATGATGCAGCACGATGATGGCGAATTCCGCCTGGGCGTTGTCCGGGTCTGCGGACAGGCGCACCACCGCGTGGATGTCCTGCTTGCCGGGAATACCGGCGTCGGCCAGCACCAGAGCCATCTCCCGGTCGTAGTCGAGCTGGGTGAAGCGCGCCGCCATGATGTGGTTCAGCGTGCGCATCGGCTGCAGGAACCGCTGGCGGATCTCGTCCGGGTCGAGGCGGGCGAAGGCCCGGTCCAGGGCCGGCTCATCCTCCGGCACGATGGGCCGCAGCAGCAGCTCCCGGCCGTCGTCCAGGGCGATGCGTTCCTCCAGTTCCTTGGGGTAGGGCCGGATCGCCAGATGGGCCAGCCGGTCGTCGAACGGCCCCGGGCGGAGGCGGATGCGCGCGTCCACGGCCACCGCACCGTGCTGATCCGCCAGCAGCGGGTTCACGTCCAGGCTGTCGATCTCGGGAAAGTCGACCACCAGCTGGGAGATGCGCAGCAGGATCACCGCCAGGGCATCCAGGTCCACGGCCGGCCGGTCCCGGTAACCCTGCAGGCGCCGGTAGATGCGGGTGCGCGAGATCATGTCCCGGGCCAGCTTCATGTTCAGCGGCGGCAGGGCCAGGGCACTGTCGCGCACCAGCTCCACCGCGGTGCCGCCCTCGCCGAACATCAGCACCGCGCCGAACTGGGCATCCCGGTGCATGCCGACGATCAGCTCGTAGGCGCCGGCGCGCTCGACCATGGGCTGGACGGTGAAGCCGTCGAGCTGTGCATCCGGTCGCGACCGAGCCAGGTTGTCGGCGATGCGCTCGGCCGCGGCCGCCACCGCCGCGCCGCCCTCGAGATCGAGCACCACGCCGCCGACGTCGGACTTGTGGGTGACGTCGGGTGACAGAACCTTCAACGCGACCGGTGCGGCGAGCTCGTCGGCGATGCGCGCGGCTTGCTCGGCGGAGTCGGCGACCCGGGTGGGCACCGTGGCGACGCCGTAGGCAGCCAGCACGGCCTTCGCCTCGGCGTCGGGCAGCCACTGCTCGCCGCCGGCCACCGGGTGCCGGTCGAGGATCGCGCGCACCGCGGCACCATCCACGGCGATGGCTTCGGGCACCGACGGCGGCGTCTCCATCAGCAGCGTCTGGCTGCGCCGGTAGTCGACGAGCTGCATGAACGCGCTCACCGACTGTCCCAGGGTCTCGTAGGCGGCGAAGCCACGCTCCCGCAGCAGCCGCCGGGCGGAGCGCGCGGTCTCGTCGCCGAACCAGCAGGTCAGCACCGGCACCGGCGGCCGCAGGCCGTTCAGGGTGTCGGCCAGCACCCGGGCGGATTCCTCCGCCGGCGCCACCGCCGTCGGGCAGGTGATCACCAGCACGGCGTCGAGGTCCCGCTCCTGGGCGAGCACGGTCTTCACGGTGGCGGCGAGGCGCTCCGGCGGCGCGTCGCCGATGATGTCCACGGGGTTGCTGCGGGACCAGGTGGCGGGCAGCAGGCGGTCGAGCTCGTCGACGGTGGCCTGGGACAGCTCCGCCAGGGCGCCGCCGCGGCGCAGCAGCTCGTCGGTGGCGAGCACGCCCATGCCGCCGCCGTTGGTGATGATCAGCAGCCGGTTGCCCCGCGGCGGGCGCAGCAGGCTCAGGGTGGCGGTGGCGACGAACAGCTCTTCGAGGGTGTTCACCCGCAGCATGCCGGCGCGGCGGAACGCGGTGTCGTAGACCTCGTCGGCCCCGGCCAGGGCGCCGGTGTGCGTGGCGGCGGCCCGGGCGCTCTCGGCGTGGCGGCCGGCCTTCACCACGATCACCGGCTTGGTCCGGGCGGCGGCCCGGGCAGCGGACATGAACTTGCGCGCGTGGGTCACCCCTTCCATGTACAGCAGGATCGCCGTGGTCTGGCGGTCATTGGCCAGATAGTCGATGACGTCGCCGAAGTCCACGTCCGCCATGGCGCCCAGTGCGATCAGATGGGAGAAGCCGGCGCGCCGGGCCGTGGCCCAGTCGATCACCGAGGTGACCACGGCGCCGGACTGGGTGACGAATGCCGGCCCGCCGGGCCGGGCGGGCAGATGGGCGAAGCTGGCGTTCAGCGACACGGTGGGCACGAGCAGCCCCAGGGTGTTGGGGCCGACGATGCGCATCAGATGGGGCTGGGCGGCCTCCAGTACCTGCTGCTGCAGCCGGCGCCCGGCCTCGCCCCGTTCGGCGAAGCCGGCGCTGATGATCACGGCGGCCCGGGTGCCGCGCGCGCCGAGTTCGGCCACGATGCCGGGGACCGTCTCCGCCGGCGTGGCGATCACTGCCAGGTCCGGCGCCTCCGGCAGGCTGGCCACGTCGGGGTAGGCGAGCACGCCCTGCACCGAGTGGTGGCGCGGGTGCACCGGCAGCACCGGCCCGTCGAAGCCGGAACCGAACAGGTTTCGGGCGATCACCGAGCCCACCGAGCCGGCGCGCTTGCTGGCGCCGATCAGAGCGACGGAGCGGGGACGGAACAGATATTCGAGATTACGGATCGACACGGCGCGGCCTCGTGGTCAGGCATCACACGAGACTGCCGTGCCGATGTGACGGCATCAAGTCGGTCACTGGGCGCCGGGGCGCTTGTAGACCCGTTCCACACGGTCCTCCCGGTCGATCAGCTCCTCGCGGATGGGCTGGGCCGCACCCGGCTCACGGATCACGGCGATGCACTCGAGCTCGACGCGCCCGTTCAGGGCGAGACCGCTGGCGCCGAAGGCGCTGCGCGCCGGGTAGGGGGGCTCGAAGAAGGTCTGGTAGATCTCGTTGAAGGCGCCCCACTCGGACATGTCCGCGAGCATCACCGTGCATTTGACGACGTCGTCCATGCTCAGACCGCTGGCCTCCAGGGTGGCGCGGATGTTTTCCAGGGTCTGGCGCGCCTCGGCCGGCATGCCGCCGTCCACCAGGGTGAGGGTGCCCGGCTTCACGCCCACCTGCCCGGACAGGTAGACGGTGTCGTCGACACGCACGGCTTCCGAGAACGGCAGCCCCTCGGGCATCACGCCCGCGCCCTCGAGGTGCTCGACGTCGGCGGCCCGGGCGGCAGCGCTGGCGGCGAGGATGAGCAGGCTCAGTTTGGTGGCTTTGAACGTCATCATGGTGGTCTCGGGTCTCCGCGTGGTTGACGGCACTCTACCCCGGACCGGTGCAAGCCCCAAGACGGCGTCAGCGTCCGGCCCCGTCGGCCATCAGCGCCTCCGCGGCGGCGTCGATGAAGGCTTCGGCGCAGGCGCGCATGTGGCGTTCCCGGGTCGCCGGCAGACCCCACTCGCCCATGTAGCGGGCGGCGGCGGCGGCCACGTACACCTGCCACAGGGGCAGCCGGGCGTCGTCCAGCGGCGCGTGCTGCCGGTACGCTGCCGCGAAGGCAGTGGCGGCAGCCGGCCCGAACAGGTAGGTGAGTTCCAGCATCGTGCAGGCGACGTCGGAGAGCGGATCACCGATGGCGGCGTCCTCCCAGTCCAGCACCGCGCTCAGCGTGTCGTCGACCCACAGCAGGTTGCCGGGCCAGAAGTCGCCGTGCAGCAGCCGCGGCGGCGCGTGGCAGGCGGTGTCCGCACGGGCGCCCAGCCAGTCGGCCAGAGCCCGGCGGTCGGGCCCGAGGAAGTCGAACACCTCGGGCCGCGGGTCCATGCGCAGCGGCAGCGCCGGCAGGTCGTCGGTGGGCAGGGCATGGACGTCCGCGAGGGTGCGGGCCATGACGGCCAGGCGGGTTTCCAGCCGCTCCCGCGGTATCTCCGTGCTGCCGGCGGCGAACGCCATGGCCAG
>JAASSM010000193.1 GCA_021767885.1 bacterium
ACGACACCGCCCTCGCCCAGCACGCCGTCGACTACCGGCGCCTGCTGGAGGCGGTGCGGGACGATCGCCTGGACCCGGGCCGCGCCGATCGGCTCACCCACCTCAACGCCGACCTCGACGCGGTGATCCGGGAGGCGTGACATGCATGGCGGCGACTTCTTCGGCCTGGTCTTCGTCCTGCTGCTGGCGGCGGTGGTGGCCGTACCGGTGGCCAAGCGGCTGGGCCTGGGCTCGGTGCTGGGATACCTGGTGGCCGGCGTGGTGGTGGGCCCGTGGGTGCTGGGCCTGGTGGGCGAGGAGGGCGAGGACATCCTGCATTTCGCCGAGTTCGGCGTGGTGCTCATGCTCTTCCTCATCGGCCTGGAACTGGAGCCGGCCAAGCTGTGGCGGCTGCGCCGCCCCATCTTCGGCCTCGGCGGCCTGCAGGTCCTGCTGACCACCGCCGCCCTGACCGTGGTGGGCCTGGCGCTGGGCTGGGCCTGGCAGCCGGCCCTGGCGGCGAGCCTGGCGCTGTCGCTCTCCTCCACGGCCATCGTCCTGCAGACCATGCAGGAGAAGGGCTGGATGCCCACCAACGCCGGGCAGAGCGGCTTCTCGGTCCTGCTCTTCCAGGACATCGCCGTGATCCCCATCCTGGCCGTCCTGCCGCTGCTGGCGGATCCGGACCTGGCCGGGCGCGCGGCGGGCCATGCGGCCGAGGCCGTGGGCCATGCCACCGGAGCGGCGGCTCACGCCGCGGACGTCGTCGGGTCGGAGGTCGCCGGCGGCGGGCACGGCGCCCACGCCGACGGCCACGGGGCCGGACACGGTGTGGGCCCCCTCGAGGGCCTGCCGCCGCTGCTGCAGACCGCCGCCGTGCTGGGCGCCATGGCCCTGGTGGTGACGCTCGGGCGCTACCTGGTCTCGCCCCTCATGCGCTCCATCGCGCGCACCCGCCTGCGCGAGCTCTCCCTGGCCGCGGCCCTGGTGCTGGTGGTCGGAACCGCCCTGCTCATGGCCCACGTGGGCCTGAGCCCGGCGCTGGGCACCTTCCTGGCCGGCGTGGTCCTGGCCGGCAGTCCGTACCGGCACGAGCTGGAGGCGAACATCGAGCCCTTCAAGGGCCTGCTGCTCGGCGTCTTCTTCATCGCGGTGGGCGCCTCGCTGAACCTGGGCCTGGTGGTGGACCATCCCGGCGACGTGGCCCTGGGCGTGGTGGTGCTGGTGCTGATCAAGATCGTGATCCTGGCCGGCCTCGGACACGTCTTCGGCCTGCGACGCGACCAGAACCTGCTCTTCACCCTGGCCCTGGCCCAGGGCGGGGAGTTCGCCTTCGTGCTGCTGAGCTTCGCCGTCCAGCAGGGCGCGGTGCCCGCCGCCCCCGCCGCTGCGCTCGTGGTCACCGTGACGCTGAGCATGGCGCTCACCCCGCTGCTGCTGCTGTTCTACGAGAAGGTGCTGCAGCCGCGCGTGGGGACCTGCCGCGAACCGGCACGCCCGGTGGACGCGCCCGAGCCCGGCGAGGTCATCGTGGTGGGATTCGGCCACTTCGGCTCCACCCTCGGCCGCCTCCTCCGCACCGCGGGCATCGAGCCCACGGTCCTGGAGAACGACAGCGATCGCGTGGAGGTGCTGCGCCAGCTGGGACTGCCCGTGTACTACGGCGACGCCACCCGGGCCGACCTGCTGCGGGCCGCCGGCGCCGAGCGCGCCCGCCTGATCATCCTGGCCCTGGACAATCCGCGCTCGCAGATGCAGATCGTCCGGCTGGCGCAGGAGCAGTTTCCCCAGGCCGAGCTGGTGGCGCGCGCCCGCGGCTGGACCGACGCCCACGAACTCTTGGCCGCCGGCGTCCCGCACGTCTTCCGCGAGAACCTGGATGCCGCCCTGCGCGCCGGCGCCGAGAGCCTGCGCCTGCTCGGCACCCGCGGGCACCAGGCCCACCGCCTGGCCCGGCGGTTCCGCCGCCGGGACGAGGAACTGCTGCGCGGGTTGCTCGAGCACCGGGAGGACCAGGGCCGCTTCCTCAACGAGGCCCGCGAGCGCATCCACGACCTCGAGCAGCTCATGCGCGCCGAGCAGGCCGCCGACGGCCGCGAGGACGCCGGCTGGGACGTCTCCACGCTGCAGCGACCGGACGAGGACGCTGGCGGTCCCCCGCCGCGCTCGCCAGGGGGCTAGTTGGCCGGGTTGTCGTTCTCGTGCCAGTCGCCGGTCTCGGGGCTGGGCGTCCAGTCCTCGCGGATCAGGACCAGGATGGCCGAGTTGGGCACGATCAGGTACTGCTTGCGCTCGAAGGTGATCTCGATGGCCGCCTTCTTCAGGAAGAGGGCGTAATCGCCCTCCTGGGCCTGCAGAGGCAGGTACCGTGGTTCCGGCGAGGCGCCGAAGTCCTCGTCCTCGTAGTCCGCCGGCTCGGGGATGGGCACGCCCGGCCCCACCGAGACGATCCACCCGCCCTGGGCCTGCCGGGCCGACAGCGCCGTCTGGGGCAGGTAGAGCCCCGCTCCGGTGCGCTCCTCGCCGTCCTCCGGCCGCACCAGGATGCGGTCGCCCACCACGATGAGCTTCTTCTTCAGTTCGGCCATGCAGTCCTCCTGGGCGCCCCGCCACGGGCAGCGTAAATCCCGGGCAAGCGGACAAGATAGCACCGTGGCCCGTCCCGGGGAAGGGCCGCGCGACGGCCGACGGACCACCGGGACGTCAGACCAGGTGCCGGCCCCCGTCGAGATGGATGGTCTCGCCGTTGAGCGCCGGCGTGGCCAGCACGAACAGCAGCGCCGACGCCACGTCGTCGAGGCGGGGGAAGCGCCGCGTGGGGATCTCCTGCCGCTCGGTGCGCAGGTAGCCCTCCTCGCCGCTGACCGGGGCGAGCACCGCGCCGAGGGCCAGCTCGCAGACGCGCACGCCGCGGGGCCCGAGGGCCTGGGCGAGGGTCCGCGTCAGCCCGTGCAGCGTCACCTTGCTGACCGTGTAGGCGAAGTGGTCGGGGCCGGGGCGGCCCGCTCGCCAGTCGTTGAGGTTGACCACGACGCCGTCGCGATGGTCGGGGAGCTGGCGGGCGAACTCGCGGCTCAGCAGGAAGGGGGCCTCGGCATGGATGGCCTGGTAGCGCCGCCATTCCTGCAGCGTGGTGGTCATGGCGTCCCCGGGCGCGAAGAGCGAGGCGTTGTTGACCAGGCCGTCGAGGGGGCCGAAGGGTCGGGACGCCTCGCCGATGAGGCCCTCGGTGAGGTGGGGATCGGTGAGGTCGCCGCGGACCAGCGCCAGCTGACCGCCGGCGGCCGCCACCTCCTCCTGGAGCGCGTGGGCCTCCTCCTCGCTCGTGTGGTAGTGGACCACCACGCGAGCCCCGGCGGCGGCGAGCGCCCCGGCCAGGTGGCGACCCACCCGGCGGGCGGCGCCGGTGATCAGGACGGTGCGATCGGCGATGGGCGTGAGGCTGGACATGGCGGGCTCCCGTCAGACGTTCAGGGTGAGGACCAGGGCGCCGTCGCCACCCCAGGACGGGGGGGCCGACCGCCAGTCGCTCACGAGTTCCGGATGGGCGTTGCACCAGTCGCGCACGGCGCCGCCCAGGACGCCGCGGCCCTCCGGCGAGCCGCGGCCGCGGCCATGGACCACGAGGACCTCGCCGGTGCCGTGGCGGACGTGGGCCCGCACCTGATGCTCGAGGCGACGCAGGGCATCCTCGTAACGCAGCTGCCGCAGGAAGATCTCCGGGGGGCGCGGCGGACGGCCGTCGGCCCGGCCGGAGGTCCGGGCACCGGTCTCGCCCCCAGCGGCCTCGTCGCGCGGGCGGGTCCGTCCCGATGATCCCGGGGCGGGCCCGGTGGCGCGAGCCGGCCCATCGTCGAGCTCGAGGTCATCGAGGGCGTCGAGGGCCTCGGGATCGTACTGGGCGATCTCGCGGTGGTCGGGCCGGGCCTTCTTGCCGCCGCGTCGGGCCTTGTAGCGCCCCATGATCAACCGTCCTCCAGGGGCGCCAGTTCCACCACCGTGGCGCCCCAGGAGCTGGCGTCGGTGGGATGGCCGAAGTGCAGGACGGCCGGGTGGCGCGCCAGGATGGCATGGACCATCTCGCGCTGCACGCCGATGCCCTTGCCGTGGATGATGCGCACCGAGAGGATGCCGCGCTCGCGGCAGAGGTCGAGGTAATCGGGGACCAGCTCGCGGGTCTCCCGCGGCGAGAAGGTGTGCAGGTCGAGGACGCCGTCGATGGGCAGCTCGACGGCAGCGTCCCCGATTGGGTCTTCGGACTGGTCGTGCGGATTCTCGGTCACCGGTGCTCTCCTGGCCTGGCGGCTGGCGACAAGCTAACCATGGGCGGCCGGTCCGTCAGGCGGAGACGCGCACGTGGTAGCCGGCGTACTTGCGCAGGTTGATCACGCCGCCGTCGAAGATCAAGTACTGCCCCTTGATGCCCTGCAGGATGCCGCCGGCCCGCGGGTCCCGGTCCAGGTTGAACGCCTTGACCTTCTGCGGGTAGCTGAGCACGGGGTAGGCGAAGGCGTGCTCCACGCGCTCGGCGGGCGGCAGCAGCGGGACGTCCCACGCCTGCAGCTGCGCCGTGATCCGCCCCGCCAGGGCCACCAGATCCCCCTCGCCGGCCTCGCTCTTCAGCAGGCGGGTCCAGTGCGTGCGGTCGGCCAGGCCCACCTCGTCGCGCAGCCGGGCCTCGAGCAGGCCCACGGTGCGCCGGTCCGGCAGCTCGGCCAGCGGGATGGCCACGGTGGCGCCCTGGTCGAGCCAGCGGGTGGGGATGTTCTCGCGCCGGGTGATCCCCACCTTGGGCGCCGAGGTCAGCGCCGCGTAGAGCACGTGGGGCTGGAAGCAGTGGGCGTGGGCGAACGCCTCGTCCCGGCAGGGATGCTCGGCATCGTGGTAGTGGCAGAGCTCGGGCTTGACGATGCAGCTGTCGGCCTCGGCCCGGGCCCGGAAGCAGGGGAAGCAGAACCCCTGGCCGAAGCTCTTCTTGGTCTTGCGGCCACAGTAGACGCACGCGATGGCGCCGGTGTGCTCGAGGTGCAGATCACGGCCGAGGTACGGCGTCAGCGGGTGATCCGCGACGCGTTCCTCGGGGTTCCAGTGGCCGTCGGCCAGGGCGTACCGGGCGGGGCCGCCGTCCTCGCCCGGCGTGACGCGCATCTTGCGCAGGGTGCCATCCCAGATGATCTCCATGTCGCGACCTCC
>JAASSM010000194.1 GCA_021767885.1 bacterium
CGGCGGCAGAGCGCACGCAGCGCCGCGGCCAGCGGGTCCGCCGGCGCCGGCGCGGCGCCGAGCAGGATCCCGTCGCAGATCCGGCAGGCGGCGGCCATCTCCGCGGTGGCCAGGCTGATGGGCGACGGGTCCGGCGGGG
Source organism: bacterium (assembly GCA_021767885.1). The sequence goes on from JAASSM010000194.1 coordinate 140, forward strand.
GCACGAACACGAACTCGTGGCCACGGGCCGCCGCGAGCACGTCGAGCACGCGCTGCGCCTCGGCGAGCAGATCGGGACCCACGCCGGCGCCCGGCAGGCAGAGGATGCGGGCCTTCATGCTCGGACCTCCTTCTCCGGAAGACCAGGGATCTCCTGTATGGTTCGCGCGAAATCGGCGCTTCGGCAACCGCCGGGAAGCTGTATAGTGCAGGCGGGAGCGACGAGGAACGAGGTGGCCATGGAACGCAGCGTGCGGGACCCCCGCCGGACGCCGGTGTGGGCGGCCGTGGGCGCATGCCTGGTGGTGGTCTGCATCCTGGCGGGCCTCGCCACGCAGGCCAGGGGCGCCCGCCTGCTGGTGGTCGACTCCTATCACCGCGGCTATCCCTGGAGCGATGGGATCCGTGAGGGCCTGCGGGAGGCGCTGGGTCTGCACCTGGTGGCAGAGGACTCCCTCGCCACCGCCAGCGGCGACCTCACCGCCCGCGTGATCTTCCTCGACACCAAGCGCAACCCGGATCCGGAGTGGAGCCGGGCCCGCGCCGTACAGGCGCTCATGGCCCTGGAGGCCTGGCGGCCGGACGTGGTGCTCGCCTGTGACGACAACGCCGTCCGCGACCTCGTGGTGCCCCACCTCCTGGGGCGGAGCCTGCCCGTGGTCTACTGCGGCGTGAACTGGGATGCCGGCGTGTACGGCCTGCCCGCCGCCAACGTCATCGGCATGATCGAGGTGGAGCAGGTGCAGGACCTGGTCTCCATCCTGCGGCCCCACGCCGCCGGCGACCGGATCGGGCTCTTGCTCCTCGATACCACCAGCGGCCGGCGCGACCTCGCGGCCTACGATGATCACCTGGACCTGAAACCCCTGGTCCGCCTGGTGCCGGACTACGCCGCCTGGAGGCGGGAATTCGTGGCCATGCAGGACCGGGTGGACATGCTGCTGATCAAGCAGAACATCACCGGCGACGTGGACTTCGATCTCGCCGGGGCCGTGGCCTTCACCGCCGAGCACACGCGCATCCCCACCGGGACCACGGCCGAGGCGGTGATGCAGTGCGCGCTGGTCAGCCTGATCAAGAATCCCCGCGAGCAGGGCCGCTGGGCCGCCGGCGCCATCGAGCAGGTCCTGGCCGGCACGCCGCCGGCGGCGCTCCCGGCCGCGGTGAACCGCGAGTCGCGCCTGCTGCTGACCCTGGATCTGGCCCGGCGGCTGGGGGTGGTGTTCCCCATGAGCCTCATCGAGCGCGCCACGTTCGTGGAGGAGGTCTGGCAGCCATGACGCGCGCCTCGCTGGTCTGGCGCCTGGTGGCCCTCGCCGGCGGCGCCTTCGCGGTCACCGCCCTGGTGGTCTTCGTGCTCGTGGACTCCCACGTGCGCTCGGTGGTCCACGACCGCGCCGAGGAGGTCTACGCCGAGCGGGTGGCGCGCATCCTCCGCCGGCTCGATCAGCAGGTCGCCCGCCTGCAACTCACCGGCCAGCCGGACGCCTACCAGGCCGGTTTCCAGGAGTCGGTCCTCCGGGAACTGGAGGACCTCCTGGTCCAGGATCCCGGGCCCGCCATCTATCCGTTCATCCTCGGCGCCGAGGGCCAGGTCCTGCTGCACCCCGAGCGCGCCACCGGCGACACCGGCTTCGCCGACCTCCTCCAGTTGCCGTCGCCACCCTCGCCGGCCGGCGGGGAGCGCACCTACGAGGACGACGCCGGCGAGGGCCACTGGGTGCTCTACCGGCACTTCCCGGCCTGGGACTGGACCGTGGGCTACCGCGTGCCCATGCGCATCCTCCTGGCCGACGCCGACGCGATCCGCCGCCAGCTGGTGGTGGTCTGGGTGTCGGTCACCTCGCTCATGATGCTGATCCTGGTCCTGGTGCTCCGCCGCGAGGTGCGCCCGCTGCGCGAGCTGACGCGGGCGGCGGCGGCCATGGCCCAGGGCGATCTGCAACGCGACGTGGCCGTGGACCGTCACGGCGAGGTGGGCGTGCTCACCGACGCCTTCGTGGAGATGCGCGCGGCCATCCGCCGCCAGCTCGCCGAGCTGCGCGAGAGCGAGTCCCGCTACCGGCAGATCTTCGACGCCATGGCCGACGGTCTGCTGCTGCTCGACCAGGAGGGGCGCGTCGTGGCGGCCAACCCGCGGGCGGCGTCCATGTATGGCTGGGCCCCGCAGCAGCTGGAGGGCCGTCCGGTGAGCGACCTGTTCCGCGAGCGGGACGCCGCCCTCGCCCTGCGGCTCACCACGCCGCCGGCCGACCGGCCCCTGGAGCTGACGGGCATCACCTGCGACCGCGAGGGCCGCGAGCTCCAGACCGAGCTGGGGGCGGTGCGCCTCGCCTTCCAGGGGCGTCCCCACGCGCTGGTGATCCTGCGGGACGTCACCGAGCATCGCCGCCTCGAGCACCAGCTCTTCCAGTCCCAGAAGCTCGAGTCGGTGGGCCGCCTGGCGGGCGGCGTGGCCCACGACTTCAACAACCTGCTGACGCCGGTCCTCGGCTACAGCGAGATGCTCCTGGCCGACCCGCAGACCAGCGAGGAGGCACGCGCCGACCTCCAGGCCATCCGCCGGGCCGGCGAGCGCGCCCGCAACCTGGCCCGCCAGCTCCTGGCCTTCAGCCGCCGCCAGGTCCTCGAGCTGCGCGACCTGAACCTGGGCCACGTGGTGCGGGAGTTCGAGCCCATCCTGCGGCGCACGCTGCGGGAGGACATCGACCTCGTGGTCACCTGCCGCGACCAGGACTGCAACCTCCACGCGGACCTCGGACAGATCGAGCAGATCATCATGAACCTGGCCATCAACGCCATGGATGCCATGCCGGACGGCGGACGCATCGAGCTGACCACCGGCTGCGTGGACGTCGATGACGAGCCCGCGCCGCGGTCCATGGACCTGGAACCGGGCTGCTACGCCACCCTCACCGTGCGCGACACCGGGCCCGGCGTGCCACCGGAGCTCTTCGACCGGGTCTTCGAGCCGTTCTTCACCACCAAGGAGGCCGGCAAGGGGACCGGGCTGGGGCTGGCCACCATCCACGGCATCGTGCGTCAGCACGGTGGCGCGGTGAGCCTGGACAACCATCCGCAGGGCGGCTGCGTGGTGGAGATCCTGCTGCCCTGCGTGCCGGCGACCGACCCGGCGACCGCCGAGATCCCGGACGCGGCCGAGCCCGAGTACGCCACCGGATCGGGCGAGACCGTGGTCCTGGTGGAGGACGACACCATGGTCCGCAACCTGGTGCGGACCCTGCTCACCAAGCACGGCTACCGGGTGCGCGATTACCCCGATGGCCGCGCGGCGCTGACCGAGCTGCTGGCCGCGCCACGACCGGCGGATCTGCTGCTCACCGACGTGGTCATGCCCGGCCTGAACGGCCCGGATCTGCGCGACCGCCTGCGCGAGGCCGGCTTCGACCTGCCGGTGCTCTTCATGTCCGGCTACGCGGGGGAGACACTGGTGCGCCAGGGCCTGGCCGACGTCCGGGCGGACTTCCTGCAGAAGCCCCTGGAGCCGGAGAGCCTGCTGCAGCACGTGCGCCGCCTGCTGGAGCGAGCCGCACCGTGACGCCGGGCGCCGGGCCCGGTCCTCGCGCCAGTCGCGGACTCAGTCCTCGCGCAGGTCCAGGTAGCGCAAGGCCAGGTCCGTGGCGGCCTCGGGATCGAGGTGCTCGGTGTTGATCACCAGGTCGTAGGCGCGCGGGTCGTTGACGTCGGCGTGGAAGAGCAGGCGGACGAACGCCGTGCGGCGGCTGTCGCCGGCCCGCATGAAGACGCCGGCCTCGTGCTCGTCCAGGTCCCGCCGCCGCATCACCTCCTGCAGGCGCCGGCCCTCGGTGGAGACCAGGCGCAGGCGGAGGTCGGCCCGGTCCCGCAGGATGAACGCCCCGCCGCGGCCATGGATCACCACGCCCCCGGTCTCGGCCAGGATCTTGACCACCTGCACCAGGGCGCGGGTGGCGTCGTCCTCGCGGCACTGCTGCCGGGCCACCATGGCGTCAATCTCCAGCTCGATGCGCTCGCGCACCGCGGGATCCAGGAGGTCGGCCACCTCGCCGCGGAGGCGGTCGTCCCGGGCCACCAGGTCGATGAGCTCCGGCGCCCAGACCTGCAGGTCCAGGCGGGCGGCCAGCAGCTGGGAGAGGTCCCGGGCACAGCAGCCGGTCATGCGGCTGACGGTGATCACCGGGGCATGGCGCGGCGCGGCCAGCGCCTGGGTCTCCGCCAGCTGCTCCCGGAAGAGGCGGTATTGCTCGAGCTGCTTCTGCAGCATCAGATCGATGGGACCATCGGTGTTCATCGCTCGACCTCCCGGGACGTGCCCGCGCCGTCCACCATACCGCCGATCGCCGGTGGCGTCGAGCACCCTGGACCGCGATCCATCAGCGCCTTCCCCGCGGATCGAGATCCGCCAGGAAGCCGGCGTCCACCCACCACATGTGGCCCAGGCCGTTGCCCGGCCCCGCATGCATGGCGAGCAGACCGCCGAACGACATGGGCGCGAGCCGGCCCGGCGCGCCCTCGCCCCCGTCCCGCTCCGGGCCGTGGCCGGGGTCGTCCACCGGCCGCGCCGTCATGAAGAAGAGCGCGCGGCCATCCGGCGAGACCGAGGCCGACCACCCCTCGCGGCCGGGCCCGTTGATCCGCGGCCCCAGGTTCACCGGGCCGTGCCAGGTGTCGTCGGGATCGCGGAAGACCACCCAGTAGTCCACCTGGCCCAGGTTCTCGGGGTGGCCGGCGAGGCAGACCAGCAGGAAGCGCTCGTCCGGATCGACCCAGGCGTTGAACTGGTCGGGCGCGGCATTGACCGCCGCGGGCAGGATCTCCGGCTCGCGCCAGCCGCCACCGGTGCGCGGGCGGCAACGGGCGATGACCTCGCGGCCGGTCTCCGGGTGCCGGCGGGTGAAGTAGAGGGTGCCGTCGCGGGTGGTGGAGGGGAAGAACTCCGGCTGGTCCGTGTTCACCGGCGCCGGCAGCCGGCGCGGCCGACCCCAGCCCTGGCCC
>JAASSM010000195.1 GCA_021767885.1 bacterium
CTGGGGCGCATCCGGGCGGGACACCTGCAGTTCTGGGATCGCCTGGAGGACTGGCTGGACGGCACCCGCGACGATGCTGATCTGCGCCAGTGGTGCGAGCAGCGGGACCAGTTGCCGCTGTGCAACCAGATGCTCGAGACCATGGATCTGGGCGAGGCGCCCTCGGTCCGGCGGGCCTGCGAGCGCATCGCCTACACGGAGATCGAGCAGCTCGAGCGCTACCTCATGCTGCTGGCCACGGCGGTCACCATCTCGCCGTTCCTCGGCCTGCTCGGGACGGTCTGGGGCATCATGACGGCGTTCTGGGACATGGCCGCGCTGCAGAGCGCCAACCTCACCGTGGTGGCGCCCGGCATCGCCGAGGCGCTCATCACCACCATCGCCGGTCTGGCCACGGCCATCCCCGCGGTGATCTTCTACAACTCCCTCGTGCGCAAGATCGATCTCGTGGGCAACGAGATGGAGCGGCTGCGCACCATCCTCGAGGAGCGCGCCGGGGGCGGGCGCGGCGAGGACCACCCTGGCGCTCGCGACTTCGCCAACCGACCCGACATGCACGACAAGGAGCGCATCTGATGCGGCGCAAGGGCTCCTTCCGGGGCATGGCCGGCATCAACATCACCTCGCTGGTGGACGTGACGCTCTGCCTGCTGATCATCTTCATGCTCACCGCGCCCTACATCCAGGGCGGCGTGGAGGTGGACCTGCCCCAGGCGGACACGCGCCAGCAGATCGTGCGCGAGGGACCGGTGATCAGCATCACCGACAACCGGCAGATCTACTACGAGGAGGATGCGGTCACCCTCGAGGAGCTGATCCAGCGCCTGGCGCCGCACCTGCCCGACCGCGAGACCGTTCCCATCTACCTGCGGGCCGATGCCGAGAACCCCTACGGGTTCGTCCTGCAGGTCATGGCGGCCATCGAGAAGGCGGGGTTCGTCAACCTCTCCCTCGTGGCCGACCCGGAGCAGTAGGTCGCCATGGGGCGCGGTCTGCCGGTCAGCATCCTGCTGCACCTGCTCGCCCTCTGGCTGCTCGCGGTCTGGGGTGGGCACGTGCCGCAGCCGCCGCTGGAGCCCCAGCGGGTCCTGCGCGTGCAGATCGCGCGGCTGCCCGAGGTGGTCGAACCCCAGGTGACGCAGCCGGCGCCCGAGCCCCAGCCCGACCCGGTGATCCCCACGGCCGAGCCCGAGCCCGCCCCCGAGCCGGTCCGGCCAGAGCCCGAGCTGCCTCCCAAGGAGGTGCCCGAGGAACTGGAGCCGGAACCGGAGCCCGAGCCCGAACCGGAGCCGGAGCGGGAACCCGCGCCGCCGATCCGTGACGAGTCCCCCGAACCGGCGGACCCCGTCACCGAGGAACAGGAGCTGCCGCCGGCCCCGCCGGCCAGCGGTCCCGCCGTCTCGGGCACCGACGTGGACTTCCCGTTCGCCTGGTACCTCAACCGGGTCGAGGGCATCATCGCCCGCAACTGGAACCCGCGGCAGCTCGGCTTCCGGGGGGGATCGCAGCGGAGCTGCGTGGTCCACTTCATGGTGGGCCGCGGGGGGCAGATCTCCGAGGTCACCGTCGTCCGCCGGAGCGGCGTCTCGCTCTTCGACCGCGAGGCCCTGCGCGCGGTGCAGTCCAGCCGTCTGCCGCCGTTGCCGGCCAAGTTCCCGCATCCGGCCCTCGGCGTCACCTTCGTCTTCACCCTCGAATCGGGGATCTGACCGTCATGAACCAGACCCGTGCGCTCTCGCTGACCGGATGCCTGGTGATCACGCTGCTCATGGCAGGGGGGGCCCCGGCCCAGGTTCCGGACGTCACCCTCGAGGTGACCAAGACGGCCTACCAGAAGATCGACGTCCTGGTGGGCACCCTGGACGTGCTGTCGGGCGGCATGCCGGCCGTGGACGCCGCCACCGTCGTGGAGACCACCATCGCCCAGGACCTGGAGTACAGCGGACTGTTCCGCGTGGGCCTGCTCGAGAGCCAGGCCGCGCGCGATAGCCTGAACTTCGAGTTCGCCGTGCGGGGCTCGGTGGAGGGGCCGGTGCGCGATGCGGACCAGACGGGGCGGGACCAGCCCACCACCATCAGCCTCGACCTGGTGACCTATCCCGGCGGCCAGGTGCTGCTGAACAAGCGGTACCGGCCCCTGCCGGAGCAGATGCGCACCACGGCGCATCACTTCGCCAACCAGGTGGTGGAGATGCTCACCGGCGAGCCGGGCATCGCCTTGACACGTATCGTCTTCTCGCGTGGCTCCGGCGACCGGCGCGACCTCTACGTGGTGGATTACGACGGCGAGGGGCTGCTCCGCCTGACGGCCAACCGGACGCTCAACCTCTGTCCGGACTGGAAGCCGGATGCCACGGAGATCGCCTTCACCAGCTACCACCGCGGCATGCAGGGCCTGTACAGCCTGGATACCGCCACCGGCAAGGTGCGGGAGATCATCTCCCAGGATGGCCTCAACCTGGGGGCGAACTGGCATCCCGATGGTAGCGAGTTGCTGGTCTCGCTCTCGCGCGCGGGCGACCCGGAGATCTATCGCGTGGGCGCCGACGGCGAGATCCTCCGGCGGCTGACCGCCATGCCGTCCATCGAGATCAGCCCCTGCTGGGATCCGGCTGGCCGGGACCTGGTTTTTACCAGTGACAGGACCGGGACTCCGCAGTTATATGTCGTCGATGGTGACGGGGCCGGACGGCGCCGCTTGACTTTCGAGGGGCGCTACAACGATTCTGCTGACTGGTCTCCCGACGGGGAGCGGATCGTCTACGCCACGCGGGAAGGCGATCTCACGCAGCTCGTGCTGCTGCGGGCCACCGGCGAGGAGCGTCGTCTGCTCACCGATGCGCGCTGGCGCAACTGCGAGGACCCGAGCTGGGCGCCGGACGGACGCCACGTGGTGTTCGCCTCCGACCGCACGGGCATCTTCAAGCTCTACGTGATGGACGTCATCGAGGGTGACGTCCGCCAGTTGACGTTCGGCGACGAGCCGGACATCACCCCCGCCTGGTCCCCTCGGTAGGCGGGTTCTCCCAACCCAAGGAGCGATGGGAACGATGAAGGGCAGCACCTCTCGCAAGACGCTCACCCTGCTGGCGATCCTGGCCCTCGTGGCCCTCTTCGCCGTGACCACTGGCTGTGGTGGCGATACCCCCGACGCCGAGACCGACGCCGAGGCCGCCGCGCGCGCGGCCGAGGAGGCGGCCACCGAGACCATCCCCGAGCCGGTGGCGCCGGAGCAGGAAGAGACCCGGACCATCCCGTCGCCGGACTACGCCGCCATGGCTCCGGCCGAGTATGGCGTGGAGGACGTCTTCTTCGCCTTCGACGAGTACGACCTCTCCGACGAGGCCATGGCCACCCTGGCGCGCAATGCACGGATCCTCAGGGAGCACCCCGAGGTGGTGATCCTGGTGGAGGGTCACTGCGACGAGCGTGGCACCGTGGAGTACAACCTGGCCCTCGGCGAGAAGCGCGCCAAGGCGGTGCGCGACTACCTGGTGAGCCTGGGCGTCTCGGGCAACCGGCTCCGTGTCACCAGCTACGGCGAGAGCCGGCCGTTCGCGCTGGGATCCAGCGAGGAGGCCTGGGCCAAGAACCGTCGCGCGCACTTCGCGCGTCCGTGAGCGAGGCTGCGCGCATGTTGAACCGCCCCTGTCTGCGGGCCGTCGCCCTGGCGACGGCCCTCGCCGGGCTCGTCGCCGGCACCGGCTGCGCACCGCAGCTCGACCGCATCGAGGCCTCCGTCCAGCAGAACGCGGACACCCTGGCCGAGATGCGGGCGGAGAATCGCCGCCTGGAGCAGGACCTGGAGGCGCTGGCGCAGCTGCTGCGCCTGGAGTCCACCACCGGCGACGAGACCAATGCGCAGCGCTTCGCCAAGCTGGGCCAGGTCTCGGCCCGGCTCGATCAGCTGATGCGCAAGCTCGATGACAACGCCGAGTACATGCGGGAACTCTCCGCCCGGGTGGACCTGCTCGCCGCGCGCAGTGGCGTGCCCACCCTGGGCGAGTACACCCCGCCGCCCCCGCAGACCGAGGCGGGCGTCGCCTCCTTGCCGGAGGAGGGGCGGTCCATCTACCAGGCGGCCCAGCTCGACCGCAGCCGTGGCAACGTGACCCTGGCCCGGGAGGGCTTCCGCGAGTTCCTCGAGCGCTATGGCGACAGCGAGCTGGGGGACGACGCGCGCTACGGGCTGGGCGACCTCGCCTACGGCGAGGGCGACTGGATCGATGCGGCGGACCAGTTCGAGCGGCTGCTGGCGGATCATCCCGAGACGCCGTGGGCGCCGGCCGCCCTGCTCAAGCGCGGCTACAGCCTGCGCGAGCTCGACCGCGACGATCAGGCCCAGGCGGTGTTCGCGCTGCTGGTGGAGCGCTTTCCCGACTCCAACGAGGCGGCCCTCATCCGCGACCAGGTGGAATAGAGCGCCGGCCGGACGGATGGAACGCAGCGGGCACGGTCTCCCCGGAGGCCGTGCCCGCTTTCCCTTGCCCCGCCGCCGTTCGTTTGGCACCTTTGCGCCGTTGCGAACCCGTGTTTCCGGATCCCGCAGAGGAGGATGCCATGGCCGATGCCACCGTCAACGTGCCCATCCCGGAGAACGAGCCGGTCCTGTCCTACGCTCCCGGTTCGGAGGAGAAGAAGGCCCTCAAGGCGGAGCTCAGGCGCCTTTCCGGCCAGCAGATCGAGATCCCGCTGATCATCGGCGGCGAGGAGGTCCGCACGGGCAACGTGGCCAAGGCGGTCTGCCCGCATGATCACAAGCACGTCCTGGCCACCTATCACCAGGCCGGCGCGCCCGAGGTCAAGGCGGCCGTCAAGGCGGCGCAGAAGGCCAAGGCCGAATGGGCGGCCATGCCCTGGCAGCAGCGCGCCAGCATCCTGCTGAAGGCCGCCGAGCTGCTGTCCGGTCCCTGGCGCTACACCCTCAACGCCGCCACCATGCTCGGCCAGAGCAAGACCCCGCACCAGTCGGAGATCGAGGCCGTCTGCGAGCTGGCCGACTTCTGGCGCTTCAACTGCTCGTACTACGAGGACATCATCGCCGACCAGCCGCCGTACAGCCCCAAGGGCCTGTGGAACTACCTCGAGCAGCGTCCGCTGGACGGGTTCGTCTTCGCGGTCACGCC
>JAASSM010000196.1 GCA_021767885.1 bacterium
CCGCATCAAGCGCCAGCTCGACGGCCACCGGAGCGACTGATCCGGATCGCCGGATCATGCTCCGCGGCGCCGGGCCGAGCGGCCGGCGCTCAAGCCGTTCCCGGCGCGGCCGAACCTGAGACCAGCGAGAACCGTGTCCCGGCGAGGCAGAGATCATGACCGAGCCCATCACCATCGTCCTGGGTGCCCCCGGCGAGGCGGAGTTGCCGCTGCTCGCCGACCTCGGCGCGCGCGACGACGTCGTGATCCTCGGCGTGGTGGACCCCACCGGCGTGGCCCTCGGCGGATCCATCGCCGAGATCATGGGGCTGCCGGTGGTGCGGGACCTGGACGACCTCCCCGGACTGGCCGCGCGCCTGCGTCAGGACGATGCGCCGCGGCCCCTGCTGGTGCTGCCCGGATCCGGCGGCGGCGTGGCGGCCGCGCTCGCCGAGGCAGCCCGCCACCGGGGCCTGCTCACCGTCCGCACCGACGATCTCCGCGCGCGCCTGTTCGGCCGCACGCCACGGGCCGCCCCCGCACCACCCACCCCGCCGTCGCGGCCGGGCCTGGAGGAGATCGAGCGCGAGAGCGCCGCCCTGCAGGCCGCCATCGACGACCTCGAGGACGCCCTCGCCGGCGATACCATCCTGCGGCGCCTGCTGGACCTCTGCACCGGCGCCGTCGGCGCCAGCGGTGGATCCATCATGCTGTTCGACGAGGCCAGCAACGAGCTCTACATCGCCTATGCCGTGGGCCTCAGCGAGGGCACGCTGCACAGCACGCGGGTGGCCCTGGGCGAGGGTATCGCCGGCCGCGTGGCGCGCACCCGGGAAGCGCAGCTGGTCACCGGACAGCAGTCCTCCGCCAGCCGGCGCCGCGACCGCCCCGACATCGCCACCGCCATCTGCACGCCCCTGGTGGCCGGCGACCGGTTGCTGGGCGTGCTCAACGTCTCCACGCGGACGGGCCAGCCGGCGCTCACGGCGGCGGACCGCGACCTGCTCGGCGGCCTCGCGCTGCGTCTCGGCCGCATCCTCGACGGCGTGCAGCAGCTGCAGCGCCAGCGGACCAGCCGGATGTTCGATCTCACCGAGCAGCAGCTGCGCCGTCTGGCCGGGTCGCACCGCGATCTGCCGGGCATGCTGGCCGCGTGGGCGGAGACCCTGGCGGTGACCGCGGAGTCGGCCCGGGTCAGCCTGGCCGTCCCCTGCGAGGACGGCGGGCTGCTGGTGTGCGAGGGGGCGCCCGGAGAACCGCCGCGGCACTGGTACGAGCCCCTGCGCAATCCGGCCTGGATCGAGGTGCTGGGCAGCGCCGCACCCCTGGTCATGCGCGAGGACCCGCCCGGCGGGACCGCCAGGGACGGCACGGGCCCCGATTCCGGCCCCCTCACCGTGTTCTACCTGCCGGTGGGGCGGGATCCGGTGCGTGCGGGCCTCGCCGTCCAGTTCGCCGCCGCCGGCAACGCCCATGCCTTCCATGCGCTGGCCGGCGAGGCCGTCTTCCTCCTCGAGCGCCTGCTCACCGACCAGATCGACCATCACCGCGGCAGCGACCGCAGCACGCGGCTCGAGGCGCTCTCCCGGGTCACGGCGGAGCTCGCCGCCCACGACGGCACGCCCGGCCAGTTCGGCGAGCGGCTCTGCGCCGCCGGCGTGGAGCTCACCGGCGCGCGCTTCTGCGTGGCGGTGGCCGATCTGGGCGATCAGGACCGACCCGTCCGGCTGGCCGGCGGCAACGCTCCGGAGGATGCGACCTGGCTGGCCGAACTCCCGCGCCTGGTCGCGGCCGCCTGCCCCGATGGCTGGCGGATCACCACCCTCGAGACCGCCGGCGCCCCGCTGAGCGTGCTGGTGGCCCTCGCCACCGCCGGCGAGCCGGTTCCCGCCCTGGTCCTGGTGGGCAAGCAGCGCATCCACGACCTCGACGGCCACGTCTTCACTCCCCTGGACGCCGAGCTCGTCGAGCCCCTGGCCGGCCTGCTCGGCCGGATCGTCGCCCCGGCCGAACCGGAGGAGCCGGGCCTGGCCGCCTTCGCCATGCTGCCCCTGGCGGCCGACATCGACACCGCCCGCCGCGGCGGCCTGCGCGACCGCGATCATGACGGCGAGGAACGGCTCCTGGACGACCTCACCCGCGAGCTCGACCGCTGCGATCGCTACCACAACGTCTGCGGCCTGGTGCTCCTGCGCGTGGGCCTGCCCCCGGACCAGGCCAGCGCCCTGCTGCTGGCCGCCGCGCGAGACCTGGCCCGCGACCTGCGGACCAGCGACCGGCTGTACTGCCTGCCCACCGCCGAGCTGGCCGTGGTGGTGCCCGAGGACGTGCGCCAGCTCGATCGCCTGCAGGGGCGGCTGGTGGCCGGCCTGCGCGGTCGCTGCGAGGAGCCCGTGCCGGAGATCACGGCCGCGCGGGTGGCCTATCCCGCGGCGGGCGGCCCCGCCGAGGCCCTCCTGCAACGCGTCCGCGAGCGCCTCGCACCGGCCGATCCGGGTTCCGCCGCGGCCCGTTGACGCACCGTCGGGCGCGCCCTATCCTACAGGGCCGACCGTCACCGCGGACCGGCCGCGACTCCCCAGCACCGAGCGTTTCCATGCACGAACTGCCCGCCCCCATCCGGGTCCTCGACGACGCCACCATCGACCGCATCGCCGCCGGCGAGGTGGTCGAGCGGCCCGCGTCGGTGGTCAAGGAGCTCTGCGAGAACGCCCTCGACGCCGGCGCCACCAGCATCGGCATCGGGCTGCTGGAGGGAGGGCTGGCCCGGCTGAGCATCGAGGACGACGGGCACGGCATCCCCTTCCGCGAGTTGCCCCTGGCGGTCGAGCGGCACGCCACCAGCAAGATCACCTCGGCGGCGGACATCCTGCGCGTCGGGTCGTTCGGATTCCGCGGCGAAGCCCTGGCCTCCATCGCCTCGGTCAGCCGGCTGCGCCTGGTCAGCCGCTGCGAGGGCGAGCCGGTGGGGGGTCTCATCGAGCTGGACGGCGGCGCCATCCAGCGACGCGAACCGGCGCCCCGCAACCGCGGCACCACGGTCACCGTGGAGGATCTCTTCTACAACGTCCCCGCCCGGCGCAAGTTCATGAAGACCGCCCAGGCGGAGAAGCGGGCCATCGTCCGGGCGGTCACCGTCCTGGCCCTCGCCCACTGGGAGGTGCGGTGGCGTCTGCGCGAGGGCGAGAAGGTGCTGCTGGACCTGGCGCCGGTGGGCTCGTTGCCGCAGCGCGTGCGGGACCTGCTCGGGGGCTCGGTGAGCGACCATCTCGGCCGGTTCGAGAAGGAATCCGGCGGTTTCAGCGTGGCGGGCCTGGCGTCGCGCCCCACCTGGACGCGGGGCAACCGCGAGCAGCAGGTCGTCTACGTCAACCGCCGGCCCATCGAGAGCGCCACCCTCTCGCACGCCATCGCCCAGGCCTACCGCGAGGCCGTGCCGGTGGGCAAGCACCCGGTGGTGATCGCCTTCCTGCAGCTGCCGCCGGGGGAGGTGGACGTCAACGTCCATCCCGCCAAGACCGAGGTGCGGCTGCTGCTCGAGCGCCAGGTGTTCGGCCTGCTGCGGAGTGCCCTGGAGGAGGGGCTCGAGCTGCGCGACGCGGCCCACATGCGCCCCACCGTGGTGGCCGACGTGCCCGGCAGCAGCGACGTGCCGGTGCCCGGCTTCGCCGGCCAGGGCGCCGAGGCGGACTTCCTGCGGCAGCATTTCCAGCGCGGCGGCTCCGCGGGGCACGAGCACCGCGGCGTACCCGCCGGTCAGGGCGAGCTCTTCGGCGCCGCGGCCCTGCGTGGCGAGGAGGGGGCCGCCGGCGGCGCCGCGGATCCCGCACCACCGACCGCCCGGGAGGCCAGCCTCCACCCGGCGCCGTTCTGGCAGCTGCATCGCACCTACATCGTCACGCAGATCCGTGGCGGCCTGGTGCTCATCGACCAGCACAACAGCCACGAGCGCATCCTCTACAACCAGGCCCGGCGCGCGCTCACCGGCCAGGACCGCACCCTGCCCACCCAGCAGCTGCTGTTCCCCGCCCACCTGGACCTGTCGCCCAGCCAGCTGCAGGCCTACCAGCAGAACCAGGAGGAGCTGGCCACCCTCGGCTTCCTGCTGCAACCGTTCGGCGGCCAGTCCATCCTGGTCCAGGGCATCCCCGCCGGCCTGAAGAACTGGAACGAGGGCCGCCTCCTGCTGGACATGCTGGACGACCTCGGCCGCGAGGACCCCCCGGCCAACGAGCAGCTCGACCACCTGCTGGCCACCTTCGCCTGCCATGGGGCGGTGCGGGCCGGCGAGCCGCTCACCGTGCCGGAGATGCAGAACCTGGTGGACCAGCTCTTCGCCACCGACCAGCCCCTGAGCTGTCCCCACGGACGCCCCACGCTCATCAACTTCACCCTCGAGGACCTGGAGAAGCGGTTTGGCCGCCGCAAGTGAGGCGGCGCCCATCTGCCCGGTGCTCGTGGGGCCCACCGCCGTCGGCAAGACCGGCCTGGTCACCGCCCTGGCGGCGGGGATCCCCATGGAGGTGATCTCCCTCGACAGCCGGCAGATCTACCACGGACTGCGCATCGGCACCGCCCAGCCCACCGCGGACGAGCAGGCGGCCTGCCCCCATCGGCTCGTGGACTTCCTGCCGCCGGAGGAGATCTACTCCGCCCAGCGCTTCCGGGAGGACTTCACGCGGATGTGGCCGCAGGTGGTCGCCCGTGGCCGGGTCCCCGTGCTGGTCGGTGGCGCCGGGTTCTACCTGCGCGCGGTGGCCGAGGGGCTGCTGCCGTTGCCCGCGGACGCCGAGGAGCGGTTGCCGGCGGTGCGCGAGGAGATCGCCGCCCTGGAGCCGGCCGCGCTGGATGCCGAGCTGGCCCGGGTGGACCCCGCCAGCGCGGCGCGCCTGCACCCCAACGACCGCTACCGCCGTCAGCGCGCCCTGGAGATCCACCGCCTCGCGGGCCGGCCCCTCACTGAGATCACCGCGGACCAGGCGCCCGATCCGGCCTGCGGCCTCGCGTTCCCGGTGGTCCGCCTCGAGCGCTCCACCGCCGAGCTGGACCGGCGCATCGCCGCGCGCACGCAGCAGATG
>JAASSM010000197.1 GCA_021767885.1 bacterium
AAGCCGATGGTGTGCACCAGCGGCGCGGGGGAACCCAGGGGCAGCAGGGTGAGCGGGTCGGGCCCGTCGGTGTTCACGCCGTCCGAGAGCAGTATCACGTGCTGGGGGGTGAGCACCGGGTCGGCGGCGTACAGCTCGCCGCGGGCCTGGATCAGGCCCGCGCCGATGGCGGTCAGGTTGTAGACGTCGCCGCCGGTGCGGATGGCGGCGATGGCGGCGTCCTTGTCCGCCTCGCTGGTGATCAGGGTCATGGGGTAGTCCGTCCAGGCCGGCCAGCCGGGCAGGCCGCCGGGGTCGGGGCCGCCGCTGTAGCTGGTGACGGCGATCTTGTCGTCGACGTCCAGCAGGCGCACCACCTGCGCGGCGGCGTTCTCGGCGTCCAGGATGGGCAGGCCGGTCATGCTGCCGGAACGGTCGATGGACAGGGCGATGTCCACCTTGGGCGGCAACAGGGTCTCCAGGTTCTCGGCGATCAGCCGGTCCAGCGCCGCACGCACGTTGAGGCGGCCGTGGCCCAGCTCCTCGGAGACGCCGCCGGGGTAGGCGTAGCCGCCCACCTGGTCGGCGGTCTGCTCGAGGAGCGCCTGGGCCGACGGCGCGGTGAGCGGGAAGCCCAGGAGGTCCAGGGCCTCGGCGTGCAGCAGGGCCACCGCGCCGGCGGTCAGCGGCGTGGCCGAGGAGGTGCCGTTGAAGGTGGCGGTGTAGTTGCCGGCGGCGTAACCGCCGGCGGTCAGGTCGGTGGTCTGCATGAGCACGCCGGGCGCGCCCAGGCTCAGCTCCGGCCCGAAGTTGCTGCCCCAGTTCTCGCCGTCGCAGCTGGTGGGGCTCTTGCGCTCGTCGCAGGGGCTGGTCGCGGCGATGGCCATGGCCTCGGGCAGGTCGGCGGGGAAGCTCACCGCGCCGTCGTCGTTGCCGGCGGCGAACACCGGCAAGACGTCGCTGGCGCGCGCATTGACCACGGCGTTCTGCACGGCGATGGTGCTGCCGCTGCTGCACTTCCAGGAGCAGCTGAGCACCATGGCCTCGTACTTGGCGGCCTCGGCCACCGCGTAGTTGATGGCGTCGGCGCGGTTCTGGTTGAAGCCGCTGCTGAGGTCCACGCGCAGCGGCAGGATGCGGGTGCCGGGCGCCACGCCGGAGACGCCCATGGCGTTGTCGCCCACCGCGGCGACCAGGCCGGCGCAGGCGGTGCCGTGGGGGTGGGTGGCGTCCGGATCGTTGTCGTCGTTGTCGAAGTCCCAGCCGAAGAGGTCGTCGACCTGGCCATTGCCGTCGTCGTCGACGCCGTCGAGGTCGCCGGGATCCTGGATCCACTGCGAGCCGTTCCAGACCATGGTCTGGCCGTCGCCGTCGGCGTCCTCGCCCAGGTTCTGCAGGATGTTGGGCTGCAGGTCGGGGTGGGCCCAGTCCACGCCGGTGTCGATGACGGCCACCACCACGCGGGCGTCGCCGCGCTGCAGGTCCCAGGCCTCCTCCACGTCGGCGTCGGCATCGGCGGTGTAGAAGCCGGCGCCGGTGTTGTTCATGGCCCACTGGTTGGGGTAGAGGGGGTCGTCGGGCACGAAGGCGTAGTCCTCGTAGGAGACGGTGCTCAGCTCGGCGAACTGCACCTCCGGCAGGGCGACGAAGGCACGGATGTGGGCGAAGAGGTCCGCGCCGGCGGGCACGGAGACGGTGTAGAAGCCGGGGGTCCAGTGGTCGCGGACCACGGCCGACCCCAGCCCGGCGATGCGGGCGCGCATGGTGCGCTCGTCCACGTCGCGGTGGAACTGGACCACCACCTGGTCGGGGGCGAAGTAGCGGGTGGTGCCATCGGCGTTGACCAGCGCGGGGTGGGCGCGGGCCACCTCCGGAGTGCCGGGCAGGGTGGCGGCCAGCGTCGGGGCCTCGCCGGGTGCGGTGCGGAAGACGGCCAGGCGCAGCTTGCCGATGCCGTCCTCGCGCACCAGGTCGAGGTCCGCCCGGGCGGCCAGCGTGCTGGCCTGCTGGCGGGCCTGATCCGCGGTGGTGGCGGCCAGGCGGACCAGGATCTGGTCGGGGTGGAGGGTGAAGCGGTAAGTGCCGCCGAAGAGCTTGTCGGGGTAGGAGAGGTCGCCGGTCCGGGCAGACGCCCGTGGCGCGGGGCCGGTGTTCAGGATGATGGTGAGCAGGACGACCGTGCAGTGGGCGAGCGATCGGGTCATGGCAGGTCCTTCCCGTTGGCGTCGCAGGTCGCGGGGAGAGGCTGCCGGCCGATGTGGGTCCCGGGGATGCGATGCGTCCGGCCAGCGCCGTGCGCTCCTCGCTCCAGGGGGAAGGCCTAACATACGGGATAAAAAATGTCCAGGATAAAGCGCGGCGTGCCCGGTGCGGGATCGGGGGGCCCCGCAGGCGATCCGGGGCCCCCCGGGGGGCCCGCGGGGCCCCCGGCGTGCGGTCATTTCACCATCACGACCTTCACCAGACCCTGCCCGCTGCTCGCCTGCAGGCGGGCGAAGTACACGCCGCTGGCCAGGCGGCGGCCGGTGTCGTCGCAGCCCTGCCAGACGGCCTCGTGGCGGCCGGCGGGCAGGTCGGCGTCCACCAGGCGGCGGACGGCGCGGCCCTGCAGGTCGTAGATGGTCAGGCGGGCGTGGTCGTCCCGGGCCAGGGTGAAGGCCACCGTGGTGCGGGGGTTGAAGGGGTTGGGCCAGGCGCCGGTGACGGCGGTGAGCACGGGCGCGAACCCGTCCGCCACCGGGGTGACGCTGTCGATGACGTGCAGCATGAACGGGGCGGCGGCGGTGCCGTGGTCCTGGCGGTAGACCATCAGGACGTGATACGCGCCCGGGGTCACCTCGAAGGTCACCGACTCCTGCTCGCCCGGGCCGGCGTCGTCGCTGGCCACCACGGGGTATCCGCGTGCCTGGTACGGCTCGCCCTCCACGTGGATGGCCAGGGCGAGGTCGGCCGCAGTGAGCGGCTCGAGGCTGTTGGTGTAGGTCTCCGGCGGCAGGAAGAACTCCGTCAGGTGGGCCAGGCCGCCGCCGGCGATCTCCTGCGGGCCCCAGTCGCCCACCGGCTCGTTGCCCAGGTAGACCGAGGCCACGGCCTGGGCCCGGTACTGTCCCTCGCCGGCCCAGCGCAGGACGCCCACGTCGTGGTCGCCGAAGGCGACGCTGTTGTGGTCCACCAGGACGTAGTCCACCACCGGGCCGGCCCAGAACGACCCCTCCAGCGACACGCCGAAGCCCTCCTTGGCGCCCACGCCCCGCGGGTGCAGGCGGAGGTCGAAGTCCGAGCCGTCGGACGGCTGCAGGACCATGGCCTTCCAGTAGCCCGGTCCGGTGCCCACCAGCCGCAGGCCGTCGCAGTTGTACCAGAGGGGCTCGCCGGTGGTGACGTCCTGCCAGCCAGCGGTGCCGGGCGGCGGGGCCGCGCGGACCGTGGCGGCTGGCGGGACCAGCGGCAGCGGACTCCAGATCCAGGGCTCGCCGTGGATGTTGTTGGTCTCGTCGGTCTCCTCGATCTCCTGGAGCGCGTCCACGCGCAGGGCGAGGACGTGGCGGCCGCTGCTCAGGCCGAACGGGTGATCCCAGTTGAAGGTCAGGTGTGCGCCGGCGCCGGCGGTGCCCCAGTTCACCCAGCCGAGGTAGACGTCGTCGCGGAACAGGCGGGTGGGGATGCGGGACGCCACCGGACCGAGGTTGGCCGCGGCCACGTTCATGTACGTGGGGTCCGGCGCGCTGAGCAGCGTGTCGGGGCAGGGGCACCAGGTGCCGGTGCCGTCCAGCGTGGGCCGCGGGGTCAGGGCGCACCACCAGTCGCCCGGGGTCCAGGGCGCCAGGTCCGGCGGCGTGGTGGAGATCTCCAGGGTCACGTCCAGGGGCGGCAGGCCAGCGTGGGGCTGGCGGTAGACCAGGACGCCGTACCAGCCGCTCACCTCCAGGGTGGTGGAGACGCGGGCGAGTCCGTCGGCACCGGTGACGTCCACGCCCAGGGCGTCGCCGCTGCCGAGGGTGCCGGTGGTGAAGGTGCGGTCCAGGACGCGAAGCACCACCTCGCCCTGATCCGGATCGCACTGCGCGGTGACGCTCACCGGGCCGAAGTGATCGCTGGGCAGCCAGAACTCCCGCAGCAGCACGGGCACCTGGTCGGCCATGGTCACGGTGACCGAGTCGCCGAAGGCCAGGATGCTGCTCTGGGCGTGGTAGGACCGGGACGGGCCGTCGCCCGTCCAGCGGAGCAGGCCCACGTCGAACGCCGTGTCCGGCATCTGGTTGCGGTTGGCGAGCACCGCGTCCAGGGCCTGGCCGCCGTGGGCGCTGTAGGCCAGGCTGGCGCCGAAGCCGTTCTCGGCGTCGGCGGCCACGGTGTGCAGACGGCAGTCGTAGTCGTGCTCGGGGTTCTCCGCCCAGACCGCCAGCGCGTGCCACCAGCCGCCGGCGGTGGGCAGGCGCAGACCGTCGCAGTTGTAGAACGTGGGGCCGTAGGTGACCTGCTCCCAGCCGCCGGTGGACGGCGGCGGCGGCACGCTGCGGGTCAGGAGCATCTCCGGGTCGATGAGCGGCGGCGTCCAGATGAACTGACGGCCGCACACGTTGTTGGTCTCGTCCACCTCGGCCACCACGTCGGTGGCGTCGTGGCGGCAGGTGAAGCTGTGGCGGCCGGCCTGCACCCAGATGGGACCGCGGTTGGGACCCCAGTAGCCCACGCCCGGGCCGATGGCGTTCCAGTAGACCGTGCTCGTGGGGTCGCCATCGATGTTGAGCCAGGCGTAGAAGCCCACGCCGGTGGTGGCCTCGCCCTCGTTGCGGCCGGCGATGTTCCACCAGGTGGCCTGGGCGTCGCCGGTCAGCGTGGCCGGCACGGTGCAGTCGTCGATCACGGTGTCGTTGGTGGAGCGCGGCACCAGCGGGTAGTCCCAGCCGGTGATGAGCCAGGGCGTGAGGTCGGCGGGGTCGGGCTCGCGGATCTGGATGGGGCCGTACCAGGCGTACGACGAGCTCCAGTGCCCGGCGTGGTCCACGGCGCGGATGTTGAAGTAGTAGCTGCCCGGCGGCAGCGGATCGGTGAGGTAGGAGGTGACGTCGCCGATGTCCTGCGTGGGGCTGGGCATGCCGGGCGAGCCGGTGGAGATGTACAGGCCAT
>JAASSM010000198.1 GCA_021767885.1 bacterium
CGACGCCGTCATCCCGGCAACTCCGCAGCAGAACGGCGGGCCGTCCAGGCCCGCCGGTCGCGAGGACATGCCGGGATGACGGCGTCGGCCCTACCGCCTACCGCCGCCCCGCCTCCCCCGGGCCTTCTTCTCGAACTCGGCGATGAGGTCCTTGTCCGTCTCCAGGGAGATGATCCGGAACTGCTCGACGTGCAGGCCGGGATCGTCCATGACGTTGAGCTCGAGACCGAACTGCCGACACATCTCGCGGAACGCCTCGGCGCGCTCCTCCAGCAGGTAGAGGGCGAGCATGGGGTTGGCCTGGATCTGCAGGCGGCGCTCCTTGGTGACGATGGCGATGCGATGCACCAGCCGCTCGATGCGGCCGGCGCAGGTCTCCAGGGAGAGCACCTTGCCGGTGCCGCCGCAGTAGGGGCACGGGTCGGAGAGCTGGCTGAGGATGGAGGGCCGCACGCGCTGGCGGCTCATCTCCACCAGACCCAGGCCGCTGATGGAGAAGACCTTGGTGCGCGCACGGTCGCGCTTGAGGTGCTGGCGCAGCTCCTGCAGGACGCGGCGCTTGTTGCCCTCGGTCTCCATGTCGATGAAGTCGATGACGATGATGCCGCCGATGTCGCGCAGGCGCAGCTGGCGGGCCACCTCGCGGGCGGCCAGCATGTTGGTCTGCAGGATGGTCTCTTCCTGGTTCCGCTTGCCGGTGAAGCGGCCGGTGTTCACGTCGATGGAGACCAGCGCCTCGGTGGGCTCGATGATCAGGTAACCGCCCTTCTTCATCCACACGCGCTTGTCGAGGCTCTTCTTGAGCTCGGCCTCGATGTCGTAGTGGTCGAAGATGGGCAGGTCGCCGCTGTACAGCCGGATACGCTTCTCGAGCTCCGGCGCGAAGGTCCGCGAGTACTCCACCAGCTTGGCCTGGTCCTCGGGGTCGTCCAGGCCCAGTTCCTCCACGTCCTCCTGGAAGAGGGCGCGGATCGGGCCCACCACCAGACCCACGTCCTCGTGGATGAGTCCGGGCGCCTCCACCTCCCGGGCGCGCTCGCGAATGCGGTCGGCCATCTCGGAGAGGTAGCGGACGTCGTTGGCGATGGACTTCTCGTCGGCGCCCTCGGCGGCGGTACGGATGATGAACGCGCCACGGTCGGGGCGATGCTGCTGCAGGATCTGCTTGAGCCGCACCCGTTCGCGACGATCGGCGATCTTGCGGGAGACGCCGATGTGCCGGCCCTTGGGCATCATCACCAGATAGCGGCCGGGCAGCGAGAGATCGGCGGTCAGCCGGGGGCCCTTGGTGCTGATGGGCTCCTTGGTGACCTGGACCACGATCTCGTCGCCCACCTTGAGCTGGTCGGCGATGTCGGGGACCGGCTCGTTGCGTCCCCGGCGACGCTCGCCGCGTCCGGCGGTCTCGTCCTCGTCGGCCTCGGCATCCTCCTCGTCGGGATCGCCGGTGCCGCCGTGGACCACGTCGCTGGCGTGCAGGAAGCCGGCCTTCTCCAGGCCGATGTCCACGAAGGCCGCCTGCAGGCCCGGTTTGACCGAGGTGACCTTCCCCTTGTACAGGTTGCCCACGATGCGGCGCGCGTCGGCCCGCTCGATGAGCATCTCGACCGGTTCGGCGTCCTCGAGGATCGCCACGCGCACCTCGTGCGGGGTCGAGTTGATGATGATGTCCTTGCGCATGGGCTCCGATTCGGTATCGGCCGCCAGGGGCGACCTAGTCGTTCAGCTGGGCCTGCCACCGCACACGGCGGCGGAGGGCCTCGATCTCTTCCAGCGGGGAGAGCCAGCGGCCGGCGGCGTCGCGGCCGCGGATCCCCTTGCGGACCACCGCGCAGAAGCGCGGCTCGGGCAGGCGCTCGCCGAGGAGCGCCGCCAGGAACTCGTGCACGGGCAGGCTGGCTCCGCGCGCGTCGCGGACCAGGCTCAGGTGCAGGACCACGCCGGTGGCCGGCGTGGACGCCACGGTCAGGCCATCGGCGGGGATCAGCCCGCGCGCATCCACCGTGGTATCGGGCTTGCCCGGCCGCCGGCGCGTCCAGGGCCACCGCTCCGCCGCCAGGAAGCCCTCCACGGCGGCGACCACGGCGGCCGCGTCGGGGCCCCCGCCGTCCGGCGCCGGCAGGGTCACCGCGAAGTCCATGCGCTCGGCACGCGCATCGATGCCCGGCGGCGTCACCGAGCCCACCGTCAGGCCGCGCACCGCGCGCAGTCCCGTCGGCAGCGCGGCGTCCAGCCGCGAGACCCAGTCCGGCTCGTCCCACGCCAGCGCCAGGTCGAGGACCTCGCGCTCCCCTGCCACGCCCACCGGCAGTGGCGGGCCGAACTTCACCAGCGGATGGGGATGATACCCCTTGCTGTAGGCCACCGGCAAGCCGGAACGCCGCAGCGCCAGGTGCAACTGGCGCTGGAAGTCCAGGTGGCCGAGGAACACCATCCGGCCCGTCTTCGCGTACTCCAGCCGGCACCAGATCTTGGCCGACGCACGCTCGCGCCATGACCGCCACCGCGGGTCCTCGTTGCGTGGCCGGGCGGTGGGCCGGGCCTCCGTTTCCACGGCCGCCGGCGGAGAGCTGGCCGCCGCGGGGGGCGCCGCGGACGCGGCCGTCGGCCGTGCCGGGGCCTGGTCGGCGGCGAGATGGGTCAGGCCGTCCCCGCAGGCGGCACAGGCGACGCAGGCGCCGTCGAGGCGGCAGTCGGCCGTGGTCTGGCCGGCCAGGGCCCGGTCCCATTCCCGCCGCAGGAACGTCCGCGAGACGGGGGCCAGGAGGCTGTCCCAGGGCAACGGCGCCTGCGGATCCCGGGGCGCGGTGATCCCCCCGGGATCCACGCCGCAGTCCGCGAACGCGCGCTCCCAGCGGCTCCAGTCCCAGCATTCGTCCCAGCCGTCGAAGCGGGCGCCTGCCCGCCAGGCGGCCTGCACCACGTCGGCCACGCGCGCATCGCCGAGGCCGAGCACGCCCTCGAGGAAGCTGACCGCCGGTTCCCGCAGGCTCACCTTGACCTTCAGCCGGCGCAGCCGGCTGGCCAGGAACGCATTGCGACGCGCCATCTCCTCCCGCGAGATCTGTCCCGCCCACTGGAACGGCGTGTGGGCCTTGGGCGCGAACGGCGAGACGGAGACCGTGATCTGCCCCCCACCGCGCGGCGCCAGCCCCACCAGCCGGCCGGTGAGCGCCACGATCCCCTCCAGATCCGCGTCCGTCTCGGTGGGCAGACCGAGCATGAAGTACAGCTTCACCCGGCCGATGCCCGACGCGAACGCCTGACCGGCGGCCCGGACCATCTCCTCCTCGGTGATCTGCTTGTTGATCACGTCGCGGAGGCGCTGCGTGCCCGCCTCCGGTGCGAAGGTCACGCTGCGTGGCCGCTCGCGGCCCACGCGTGCGTGGAGTTCCGCATCCAGCGAGTCCATGCGCAGGCTCGGCAGCACCAGGTTGGTGCGTCGGCCCTGCAGGGCGTCCTGGATGCCGGCCACCACCGGACCGAGGCCGGTGTAGTCGCCGGTGGACAGCGAGAGCAGGCCGACCTCCGCGTAGCCGGCGTCCTGGCTCCCGCGGGCGGCGTGCTCCACCACCCGGGCCACGTCCCGTTCCCGCACCGGGCGCTGGATCATCCCCGCCTGGCAGAAGCGGCAGCCGCGGGCGCAGCCGCGCATGACCTCCACCGCCAGGCGATCGTGCACCGGCTCGGTCACCGGCACCAGCTCGGCGGGGGGCGGGATGCGGTTCAGATCCGCCACCACCCGAGCGCGCACCGGCTCCGGGGCCTCCGGGTACCAGACGCCGGGGATGGCACGCACCGCGGCGAGGGTCTCCGCGCGCCCGGCCGAGCGCGCCCGCGCCGACGCCACGGTGCCGGCGATCTCGGCGAGCACCTCCTCGCCGTCGCCGGGCACCACCACGTCGCAGAAGGGTCCGATCACCGCGGGGTTCATGGTGCAGGCGCCGCCGGCGAGGATGATGGGGTCGTCCTCGCCCCGCTCGGCGCTGCGGAGCGGGACGCCCGCGAGGTCGAGCATGGTCAGCAGGTTGGTGTACGCGAGCTCGTAACCCAGGGAGAACCCGACGAGGTCGAACTGCGCGGCCGGACGCCGGGTCTGCAGGCCGAACAGCGGCAGCTCCTCGTGGCGCAGCGCCGCCTCGAGATCGGGCCAGGGTGCGAAGGCCAGGTCGCAGAAGGTGTCGTCCCGCTGGTTGAGCAGGGAATAGAGGATGCGGATCCCCGTGTGGGACATGCCCACCTCGTAGGCATCCGGAAAGCAGAGCAGCACGTTGCATCCCTGCGGGCGCCAGTGCTCGCCCGTGACCGCCCCGCGCTCGCCGCCGATCACCCGCGCTGGCCGGCTGATCACCGGCAGGACGCGCCCCTCGAGGACGCGCCCGAGGGTCTGCGGGTCCAGGCTGGCGCCGCCGGGGCGTCCCTGGTGACCGGCCGGGCCGCCGGGCGGCCGCTGCTGCGGGGCCGGCGAGGTCATCCGCGGGCGTCCTGGTCGCCGTCGCCCGCACGGGGCTTGAGGATCACCCCGGCGCCCTCGGCCTGGCGGTCGAACCGGGTCTTGTCCGGCTCCTCGTCGAAGCTGATGGGATACTGGCCGGTGAAGCAGGCGTTGCAGTAGCGGTCGCCCTCGCCGGTGGCCTCGAGCAGTCCGTCGAGACTGAGGTAGTGCAGGCTGTCCGCCCGCAGATAGGCCGCGATCTCCTCGACGGTGTGGCTGCTGGCGATGAGTTCCTTGCGGACCGGCGTGTCGATGCCGTAGAAGCACGGGTTGGTCACCGGCGGCGAGGCGATGCGCAGGTGGACCTCCACGGCGCCGGCCTGGCGCAGCAGCTTGACCAGCTTGCGCATGGTGGTGCCGCGGACGATGGAGTCGTCCACCACCACCACCCGCTTGCCCGCCAGCACCTCCCGCACCGGGTTGAACTTGATCCGCACCGACATGTCGCGGACCTGCTGGGCGGGCGAGATGAAGGTGCGCCCCACGTAGTGATTGCGGGTGAGCGCGGGCTCGTACGGAATGCCGGACTCCTCGGCGTAGCCGAGCGCGTGCACGGCGCCCGAGTCGAGCACCGGTACGACCACGTCG